>NZ_JBQCTZ010000151.1:0-8256 GCF_051963715.1 Neisseria sp. P0001.S005
AAAATCGTTTCAGACGGCCGCACCATCGAAGGCGAAGAGCTTGCCAATACCGCCAAACAATTCCTGTTGGCCAAAACGGTTATCGAGCAAGAAAGCCGCATCATTGACGAACTCGTCCTGCATGCCATGCTGCACGCTTCGCCGGTCGACCTCAGCACGGCAGAAAGCGCAGACCGCGCCGTTGCCGAATTGAGCGGCCTCTTGGACGAAAAAGAAGTCGCGCTCGAACGTATTGAAGGTCACGAAGGACACCAGTTCATCAAAATCACACGCAAGCTGCACGGCAATGTGATGGTGAGCTACCTCGAGCCTAAGTTCCTCAACAGCAAAGCCTACCAAACCCTTACCCAAACCGCCGCCGCACTCAAAGGCATGGTCGGTAAAGGGGCAAAGCTCTACAAAGGCGACAACGAATACGATATCGACAGCTTTGAAGGCGCTTTGGACATCTTGATGAGCGTTGCCCAAAAAGGCATGTCCATCCAACGATACAAAGGCTTGGGCGAGATGAATCCGGAACAACTTTGGGAAACCACGATGGATCCTACCGTCCGCCGCCTTCTGAAAGTCCGCATCGAAGACGCCATCGCCGCCGACGAAGTGTTCGTCACCCTGATGGGCGACGAAGTCGAACCGCGCCGCGCCTTCATCGAAAACAACGCCCTGCTGGCACAAAACATCGACGCCTAAGTATGGGGATATAAAAGGCCGTCTGAAAAACGATTTTCAGACGGCCTTTTTTGTTTTATTTCTTATAACTCAAATTCCAACCACTTCGCACGTTTGCTTTAATCATTTATTTTAATTCGCATATTTTAATAGAGCGTTCCAACTGATTCAGATTCGGGACAACCCAAATAACCAGTTTGAAACACTCCAATCCGCTTCTGATTTATTCCGCTTTTCCCAAAATCATCGCATCGCCATAGCTGAAAAAGCGGTATTCCTGTTCCACTGCATGGCGGTAAACGCTGCGGATATGCTCCATGCCTGAAAATGCGCTGACGAGCATCAGCAAGGTTGATTTGGGCAGGTGGAAATTGGTAATCAAGCGGTCGGCAACATTGAAGCGGTAGCCCGGCGTAATGAAAATATCGGTATCGCCGCGTCCGGCTTTCAGACGGCCTGTTTCGCGTGCGGCGGATTCTAAGGCGCGCATGGAGGTTGTGCCCACTGCCCACACTTTATTGCCGCGTGCTTTGGCGGCTTCAACGGCGGCAACGGTCTCGGCCGGTACGTCAAACCACTCGCTGTGCATTTTGTGTTCTTCAATTTTATCGACGCGCACGGGTTGGAATGTGCCGGCACCAACGTGCAGGGTCACTTCTGCGGTTTCTACGCCTTTGGCTTTCAGACGGCCCAATAACTCATCGGTAAAGTGTAAACCCGCCGTCGGCGCGGCTACTGCGCCTTGATATTTGGCGTACACGGTCTGATAGCGGCTGTCGTCTTCATCATCGGCCGCGCGTTCGATATAAGGCGGCAAGGGCAGATGGCCGTTTTGCTCCAAAAGTTCATAAACGGTTTGCCCGCCTTCAAATTTCAGGCAAAACAATTCTTCCGCACGCTCCATCATGACGGCACGGATATCGCCTTCAAAAATCAATTCTGTACCCGGCTTTGGCGATTTGGACGAGCGGATATGCGCCAATGCGGTATGCGCGTCTAAAACCCGTTCAATCAGGGCTTCGATTTTGCCGCCGCTGGCTTTTTGGCCGAACAGGCGCGCCTTCATCACTTTGGTATTGTTAAACACCAGCACATCGCCCGGTGCGACATAATCGGGTAAATCGCCGAAATGTTTGTCTTCAATCGGCAATGTCGGCAAAGCAACCAGAAGCCTGCTGCTGCCGCGCACTTCGGGAGGATGCTGGGCAATCAGTTTTTCGGGCAATTCAAAATCAAAATCGGAAATATCCATTGTCGTGCATACTTTAAAAAAACAGGCGCCATTATACGCGCAAAGTTGGTTTTCAGACGGCATGTTTTGTCGCAAAACCAATAAATTAGAATAAACGCTCTTGGGAAAATCGCTTTTTAATAAAAATCAGCGTTCCATCCTTTTTTTCGCCGAAAAACGCCTTTTTTCTATCTTTTACTGGACATTTACCGGCAAGTTCGGGAAAATAACCAGATTCATTTCTCAGGCTCCGTCCTGTTCCGACATTATTTAAACGCCGGATGGCAAACCCGCCTTCCGACGTCTCAGGAAATCATCTAAAACCACAGCGGCGCATACCCAATATGCACTTTATGCCGCGCTAAAAAGGAAAAGCAATGGATTTGCGTAAATTGAAAAAACTGATTGATTTGGTCGAAGAATCAGGCATTGCAGAAATTGAAGTTACCGAAGGCGAAGAAAAAGTCCGCATTACGCGTACCACTGCCGCCGCAGCTCCTATTTATGCTGCTCCGGCACCTGCCGCAGCCGCTCCGGTTGCCGCCCCTGCCGCTGCTCCGGCCGCAGCCGCTCCAGCAGCCGCCCCTGCCGCTCGCGATTTGTCCAACGCGCAAAAATCGCCTATGGTCGGTACGTTCTACCGCGCTCCCGGCCCGAACGCCGCTGCTTTCGTTGAAGTAGGTAAACAAGTAAAAGCCGGCGATACTTTGTGCATCATCGAAGCCATGAAGCTGATGAACGAAATCGAAGCCGAGAAATCCGGTGTCGTTAAAGAAATTCTGGTTGAAAACGGTACTCCGGTCGAATACGGCGAGCCGCTCTTTATCATTGAATAATCCGCTTTTTCAGACGGCCTTTATCTTTAAGGCCGTCTGAAATTCCTTTTTCTGTTCATTAAGGACAAACCATGCGTCTGATTTTGGCTATTTTCTTGCCTTGGTTGCAGTTTTTCACCATCGGCCGTCCGATTGCAGGCATCATCTGTCTGATTCTGCAATGTACGCTGATCGGCTGGATACCGGCAGCCATGTGGTCGGTTTACGCCTTGAGCCAATACAAAACCGACCAAAAAATCCGCAACGCATTAGGCGGCCGCTGAGGCCGTCTGAACCATCCGGAAAAATTATCATGCTGAAAAAAGTATTGATCGCCAACCGGGGCGAAATCGCCCTGCGCGTCCTGCGAGCCTGCCGTGAAATGGGCATCGCCACCGTCGCCGTCCATTCCGAAGCCGACAAAGACAGCCTGCACGTCAAACTCGCCGACGAATCCGTGTGCATCGGCCCTGCCGCATCCGCACAAAGCTACCTCAACATCCCGGCCATCATCGCAGCCGCCGAAGTAACCGAAGCCGACGGCATCCACCCGGGCTACGGCTTCCTCGCCGAAAACGCCAATTTTGCCGAACAAGTCGAACAATCCGGCTTTGTCTTCATCGGTCCGAAAGCCGATACCATCCGTCTGATGGGTGACAAAGTATCCGCCAAACATGCCATGATCGAAGCCGGCGTGCCTTGCGTTCCCGGTTCTGAAGGCGCATTGCCAGACGATGGCGAAGAAATCCTCAAAATCGCCGATAAAGTCGGTTATCCCGTCATTATCAAAGCCTCCGGCGGCGGTGGCGGTCGCGGTATGCGCGTCGTCGAGAAAAAAGAAGACCTCCTCCAGTCTGTCGAAATGACCAAAGCCGAAGCAGGCGCGGCATTCGGCAACCCGATGGTTTACATGGAGCGCTACCTGCAACGTCCGCGCCACGTCGAAATCCAAGTGATTGCCGACGAATACGGCAACGCCATCTACCTCGCCGAGCGCGACTGCTCCATGCAGCGCCGCCACCAAAAAGTTATCGAAGAAGCACCTGCTCCGTTCATCACTGAAGAAGAACGCGCCAAAATCGGCAAAGCCTGTGCCGACGCTTGCAAACGCATCGGCTATCGCGGCGCAGGTACGTTTGAATTCCTGTACGAAGACGGCGAATTCTTCTTTATCGAGATGAACACACGCGTTCAGGTTGAGCATCCGGTTACCGAGCTCATCACCGGCGTGGACATCGTCCAAGAGCAATTACGCATCGCATCCGGCCTGCCTTTGCAATACAAACAGGAAGACATTCAAGTCGAAGGTCACGCGTTTGAGTGCCGTATCAACGCCGAAGACCCATACAACTTCATTCCAAGCCCGGGTCTGATTGAAAGCTGCCACCTGCCCGGCGGCTTCGGCATCCGCGTCGACAGCCACATCTACCAAGGCTACCGCATCCCTCCTTACTACGACAGCCTGATCGGCAAAATCTGCGTTATCGGTAAAGACCGCGGCCAAGCCATGGCGAAAATGCGCGTAGCCCTTGCCGAGCTGGCGATTACCGGCATCAAAACCAATACACCGCTGCACCGCGATTTGTTCAATGACCCAGGCTTCCAAAAAGGTGGCGTCAGCATCCACTACTTGGAACATTGGTTGGAAGAACGCAAAGCCAAACTGGATAAATAATCCCTTGTTTTGACTAAAAATAAGGCCGTCTGAAACACAAAATAAAGTTTCAGACGGCCTTTTTTACAGCTTAATCATTGATAAAAACTAATAGAATTTAATTTCTGATTGATTAATATTAATTCTAAATCGATTTCATAGTTCCAATAGTTAAAATCTTTCTGTATAGTTCTTTTAATAGTTAACAGCAAAAGGAAATAAAATGTCGATACAAGAAATTTATGAATGCCAAGAAACCGGCTACGAATATGCTTTTCGGCAAATCGTTTTATAAACCATTGACCATTTCACAAAGGAAATCATCATGACCGTCTCTAAATGTCCCGTAACCCACCTGACCATGAACAACGGCGCCCCCGTTGCCGACAATCAAAACAGCCTGACCGCTGGTCCGCGCGGCCCGTTGCTGGCGCAGGATTTGTGGCTGAATGAAAAACTCGCCGACTTCGTGCGCGAAGTCATCCCCGAACGCCGTATGCACGCCAAAGGTTCGGGTGCGTTCGGTACGTTCACCGTAACGCACGACATCACGAAATACACCCGCGCCAAAATCTTCAGCGAAGTTGGCAAGAAAACCGAGATGTTCGCCCGTTTCACCACCGTGGCAGGCGAGCGCGGCGCAGCCGATGCGGAACGCGACATCCGCGGCTTTGCGTTGAAGTTCTATACCGAAGAAGGCAACTGGGATATGGTCGGCAACAACACGCCCGTATTCTTCCTGCGCGACCCGCGTAAGTTCCCTGACCTGAACAAAGCCGTCAAACGCGACCCGCGCACCAATATGCGTTCTGCCACGAACAACTGGGACTTCTGGACGCTGCTGCCCGAGGCACTGCACCAAGTTACCATCGTCATGAGCGACCGCGGTATTCCAGCCAGCTACCGTCATATGCACGGCTTCGGTTCGCATACTTACAGCTTCTGGAACGAAGCAGGCGAGCGTTTTTGGGTGAAATTCCATTTCCGCACCCAGCAAGGAATTAAAAACCTGACCAATGAAGAAGCCGCCAAAATCATCGCCGACGACCGCGAAAGCCATCAACGCGACCTGTACGAAGCCATCGAACGCGGCGAGTTTCCGAAATGGACGATGTACATCCAAATCATGCCTGAAGCCGATGCGGAAAAAGTACCGTATCATCCGTTTGACTTGACCAAAGTTTGGCCGAAAAAAGACTATCCGCTGATTGAAGTGGGCGAATTCGAGTTGAACCGCAATCCCGAAAACTTCTTCGCCGATGTGGAACAATCCGCCTTCGCACCGAGCAACCTTGTGCCCGGTATCGGCGCCAGCCCCGACAAAATGCTGCAAGCCCGTTTGTTCAATTACGCCGACGCGCAACGCTACCGCTTAGGCGTGAACTTCCGCCAAATCCCCGTCAACCGCCCGCGTTGCCCTGTTCACAGCAACCAGCGCGATGGGCAAGGTCGCGCCGACGGCAACTACGGCAGCCTGCCGCACTACGAACCCAACAGCTTCGGCCAATGGCAGCAACAGCCCGACTTCGCCGAACCTCCTTTGAAAATCAGCGGCGATGCGGCGCACTGGGATTACCGCCAAGACGATGACGACTACTTCAGCCAACCGCGCGCTTTGTTCAAGCTGATGAACAATGAGCAACAACAAGCTTTGTTTAACAACACCGCCGCAGCCATGGGTGATGCACCAGACTTCATCAAATACCGCCATATCCGCAACTGCTACCGTTGCGATCCGGCATACGGCGAAGGCGTGGCCAAAGCCCTTGGACTGACTGTCGAAGATGCCCAAGCGGCACGAGCCAACGATCCGGCTTTAGGTCAATCTGGTTTGCTGTAAGGAAGCATTATGTGGATAGAAATTGAAGAAATCTTGTCTCAAGCTGTCCGATACAGCCGTTCAAACAAAAAGTAACAGTTTAGATCATTAATCAGGCCGTCTGAAACATAAAATAAAGTTTCAGATGGCCTTTTTTATAATGAAGTTTATTTGATTGCTTCTGATTCAATGGAACTGGCTACCCTTATTTCTCTGTAAATCATGGCGTACCCCTTACCATCTCACGCTTCTACTGGCAAATAAAAAACCGCACGGCTGCTTGCCATGCGGTTTGCTTTTTGTCTGAAGGTTTCAGACGGCCTTACATCATGCCGCCCATTCCACCCATGCCGCCCATGTCAGGCATAGCTGGTTTTTCTTCAGGGATTTCGGCAATCATGCAGTCGGTCGTCAGCATCAGGCCGGCGATAGACGCAGCGTGTTGCAGCGCGGAACGGGTTACTTTGGCAGGGTCGAGTACGCCCATTTCGATCATGTCGCCGTATTCGCCGGAGCCTGCGTTGTAACCGTAGTTGCCTTTGCCTTCCAGCACTTTGTTCACCACTACGCTAGGCTCGCCGCCTGCGTTGGCAACGATTTGGCGCAGCGGAGACTCAACGGCACGCAAGACGATTTGTACGCCTGCGTCTTGGTCGGCATTGCCGGTGTGCAGGTTTTCCAGAGCGGCACGGGCGCGCAACAGGGCTACGCCACCGCCTGCAACCACGCCTTCTTCAACGGCTGCGCGGGTAGCGTGCAGCGCGTCTTCCACGCGGTCTTTTTTCTCTTTCATTTCCACTTCGGTAGCGGCACCGACTTTAATCACTGCCACACCGCCGGCCAATTTAGCCACGCGCTCTTGCAGTTTTTCTTTGTCGTATTCGCTGGTTGCGGTTTCGATTTGTTGGCGAATTTCGGCAACACGTGCTTCGATTTGGGCTGCATCGCCGAAACCGTCGATGATGGTGGTGTTTTCTTTACCGATTTCGATGCGTTTGGCTTGACCCAAATCGTCCAAAGTCGCTTTTTCCAGAGACAGGCCGACTTCTTCGGAAATCACCACACCGCCGGTCAGGATAGCGATGTCTTGCAACATGGCTTTGCGGCGGTCGCCGAAGCCAGGGGCTTTAACGGCAACGGTTTTCAGAATACCGCGGATGTTGTTCACCACCAAAGTCGCCAAGGCTTCGCCTTCTACGTCTTCAGCGATAATCAAGAGCGGACGGCTGGCTTTGGCCACTTGTTCCAAAACAGGCAGCAGGTCGCGGATGTTGCTGATTTTTTTGTCGAACAACAATACAAACGGATTGTCCAAAGCTGCGATTTGTTTTTCAGCGTCGTTGATGAAGTAAGGAGACAGGTAGCCGCGGTCGAACTGCATACCTTCAACCACGTCCAGCTCGTTTTCCAAAGATTTGCCGTCTTCAACGGTAATCACGCCTTCTTTGCCGACTTTTTCCATCGCTTCGGCAATAATCGCGCCGACTTGTTCGTCAGAGTTGGCGGAAATCGAACCGACTTGGGCGATTTCTTTGGAAGTGTCGCAAGGTTTGGCGATGTTTTTCAGCTCTTCAACCAAAGCGGCAACGGCTTTGTCGATACCGCGTTTCAGGTCGGTCGGATTCATGCCGGCGGTAACGTATTTCATGCCTTCGGCAACGATGGCTTGTGCCAGTACGGTGGCGGTAGTGGTACCGTCACCCGCTACGTCGTTGGTTTTGGACGCGACTTCTTTCACCATTTGCGCGCCCATGTTTTCGAATTTGTCTTTCAATTCGATTTCTTTAGCGACGGTAACGCCGTCTTTAGTGATGTGCGGGCCGCCGAATGCGCGGTCAACGACTACGTTGCGGCCTTTAGGACCCAAGGTTACGCGGACGGCGTTTGCCAGAGTGTTCACGCCGCTGACCATTTTTTGGCGGACTTCGTTACCGAACTGTACGTCTTTTGCTGCCATTTAAATTCTCCAAATCAATATTAAAAATCTGTTTGAGGCCGTCTGAAAACTTCATGTTTGATTCAGACGGCCTTTGGTTCTGAAACTTAATTCAACAATTATTCAACGATA
>NZ_JBQCTZ010000152.1:0-8226 GCF_051963715.1 Neisseria sp. P0001.S005
AGGACCGTGAAACGACTCAGCGCCGATGATAGTGTGGTTCTTCCATGTGAAAGTAGGTCACCGCCAAACACCCATTCTGAAGCCCCCGACTGATGTCGGGGGCTTTTTACATGCCTGTCGTTTCTGTCGGTTTGGTGGGAGGTAACAGGTATTGTATGATTACCCTGTTGTTATTCTTGAACAAAAGTACCGGAAGTTACGGTTAACTGTTTAGAATATTTGAAATCAAACGATATTTGCGTTAATATGGCGTAAGCATTTATGTGGGTATGGGCTGTTGCCCTATCTGCGTATGTGACAGTGTTTACCGCTTGGAATAAAACCATTCTGTAGACTTCCTGACTGATTCAATCAAACACGTTATGGGAAAAAATCTGATGAAGAAATTTTTATTTGGTGCATTTGCCGCCGTCTGTGCGGCGTTCTCTTTGGCTGCCGTGAACATCAATACCGCGTCTTCTGCCGAACTGGAGGCCTTGCCGGGTATCGGTCCGGCTAAGGCGAAATCGATTGTGGAATACCGTCAGAAGAACGGTGCGTTCAAATCGGTGGAGGAGCTGAAAAACGTGAAGGGCATCGGTGATGCGGTGCTGAACAAGTTGAAGGCGGAGGCGACGGTTTCTTCTGCCGCGCCTAAGGCCGCCCAGCCTGCCGTGAAAAAATAAGCCTGACGGTTAACTGCCGTATACGCCGCCCCGAGGCCGAACCGCTTGCGGTTCGGGTTGACGGGCGGCTTTGTATGGGGCCGGGAATGAAGACCTGGACAAATGGAGACTTTACATTGGGTAAAGGGATAAATGGATAGCCTCTTGTCGGATGAGGATATAAAAGATAAAGGAAATAAAGAGATGTACTTAAATGTATTTGATGGAAAACGGAATAGGGCAACTGTACAGAGGGGCTACTCTTTGATACAGCTGTTGGTGGTCATGCTGTTGGTTTCGATATTGGCGACGGTGGCATTTACGGCCTACCGGGAATCGGTCCGCTCGGCCAACCTGCGTGCGGCGCATGCCGCCCTGCTGGAAAATGCGCGCTTTATGGAGCAGTTCTATACGAAAAAGGGCAGCTTTAAGCTGACGTCGACGAAGTGGCCGGAGCTGCCGGTGAAGGAGGCGGGTGGTTTCTGTATCAGGATGAGCGGTCAGGCTAAGGGGATCTTGGAGGGGAAGTTTACTCTGAAGGCGGTGGCGTTGGACAGGGAGGCGGAGCCGAGGGTGTTGCGCTTGAACGAGTCGCTGACGGCGGTGGTGTGCGAGAAGATGAAGGGGAAGGGCAGCTGTATGGACGGCGAGGAGATATTTAGGGGCAATGATGCGGAGTGTCGGCCTTTTACGGGGTAGAAACCTGATCGAAAGGGAGGATGCGGATAAAGAAAAAGGACGTGCACAGGCACGTCCTTTGGTGAATGAAGATGGGTTATTCGCTCCAGCTGACCCAGCCCAGCATCCAAGTATTGTTCCTGCTAACACAACCAATCTCAGTTAGCTAAGGAAGGAGATGAAATATTTAGTCTCGTCAGATTGGCACACTATCAATTTTCAGACGGCCCTTTGTTATAATCTTCTCTTTTCCTGAACATAAAACAGGCCGTCTTATGGAAGTCATCCAATATCCCAATTCTCCGTTTAAACTCCATCAGCCATTTCCTCCTGCCAGCGACCAGCCCACTGCCATTGCCGGCTTGCTCGAAGGACTTTCAGACGGCCTTGCCTACCAAACCCTGCTCGGCGTAACAGGGTCGGGCAAAACCTACACCATGGCGAACGTCATCGCCCAAAGCGGCCGACCCGCCATCATCATGGCGCACAACAAAACCCTTGCCGCCCAACTCTACGCCGAAATGCGCGAATTTTTCCCCGAAAACGCGGTGGAATATTTCGTCTCCTACTACGACTATTACCAGCCCGAAGCCTATGTGCCCAGCCGCGATCTGTTCATCGAAAAAGACAGCGCGATCAACGAACACATCGAACAGATGCGCCTTTCCGCCACCAAAAACCTGATGACGCGCGACGACGTGATTATCGTCGCCACCGTGTCCGCCATTTACGGTATCGGCGACCCGACCGAATATCAACAAATGGTGTTGTCCGTCAAAGAAGGCGACACCATCGAGCAGCGCGACATCATCGCCACGCTCGTTTCCATGCAATACGAACGCGGCGACTTGGACTTCAAACGCGGCAGCTTCCGCGTGCGCGGCGATGTGATTGACGTGTATCCCGCCGAAAGCTCCGAAAACGCCTTGCGCATCAGCCTGTTTGACGACGAAATCGACCGCCTCGATATGTTCGACCCGCTTTCAGGCAGCCTGCACCAACGCGTCGGCCGCTACACCGTCTTCCCGTCCAGCCACTACGTTACCCCGCGCGACACCGTATTGCGCGCCTGCGAGTCCATCAAAGAAGAATTGCGCGAACGCATCGAATTTTTCGCCCGCGAACAACGCCCCGTCGAGCAACAACGCATCGAACAGCGCACCCGCTTCGACCTCGAAATGCTCTACGAAATGGGCTTCTGTAAAGGCATCGAAAACTACTCCCGCCACTTCTCCGGCAAAAAAGAAGGCGAACCGCCGCCCACGCTGATGGACTATCTGCCTGACAACGCCATCATGTTCATCGACGAAAGCCACGTTACCGTTACCCAAATCGGCGGCATGTACAAAGGCGACGCATCGCGCAAACAAAACCTCGTGGACTACGGCTTCCGCCTGCCTTCCGCCCGCGACAACCGTCCGCTCAAATTCCACGAATTTGAAAAAGTCATGCCGCAAACCATCTTCGTTTCCGCCACCCCGGCCAAATACGAAGAAGAACACGCTGGACAAGTGGTCGAACAAGTCGTCCGCCCCACAGGGCTGGTCGACCCCAAAATCATCATCCGCCCCGTTGCCACCCAAGTCGATGATTTAATGAGCGAAATCAACGACCGCATCCAAAAAGGCGAACGCGTACTCGTTACCACCCTCACCAAACGCATGGCAGAGCAACTCACCGACTATTACAGCGAACTCGGCATCAAAGTACGCTACTTGCACAGCGACATCGACACCGTAGAGCGCGTTGAAATCATTAGAGATTTACGCCTCGGCCTGTTTGACGTACTCGTCGGCATCAACCTCTTGCGCGAAGGCTTGGACATCCCCGAAGTCTCCCTCGTCGCCATCCTCGACGCCGACAAAGAAGGCTTCCTGCGCTCCCACCGCAGCCTGATTCAAACCATAGGCCGCGCCGCTCGCAACGTGAACGGCGTTGCCATCCTGTACGCCGACAAAATCACCGACTCCATGAAAGCCGCCATCGACGAAACCGAACGCCGCCGTGAAAAACAGATTAAATTCAACGAAGAACACGGCATCGTGCCACAGCAGATTAAAAAACAGGTCAAAGACATCATCGACGGCGTGTACCACGAAGAAGACAGCGGCAAAGGCCGTAGACAAGGCAAAAACAAAGTTAAAGTCGGCGAAATCCACAACGAAGAAGACGCGATTAAAGAAATCGCCAAACTGGAAAAAGCCATGCAGCAGGCGGCTAGGGATTTGCAGTTTGAAGAGGCGGCTGTGTTAAGGGATAGGATTCGGGGGATTAAAGAGAGCCTGTTGTTTGGGGCGGAGTAAAATTTGTATTTTGGAGATTAATAATGGCAATATCTGAAAAAATTTCAAAAATTATTTGGGGGCAATGTGCTGCAAAATGTTGTATTTGTAAAAAAGATTTAATTAAGAAAAATGAGAAGAACCATAAAAAAATTGTATTAATTGGAGAAATTGCTCATATCGTTGCTGCAAAACCAGCGGGACCCAGGGGGGATTCTAAATTAACACAGGAAGAAAGGGATTCTATCGATAATTTAATGCTTTTGTGTTCAGATCATCATAAGGAAATCGATGACTCCCCTGATGATTATAGTATTGAATATCTAATTGAAATTAAAAATAAGCATTTAAAATGGATTGAGAATAAATTTTCTCAACCTAAACCATGGAAATTAAGATTCTCTATTTTTTTCTATTTAAATATCCCCCGTCTTTCAGAACAAGCAGCCCGTTTAAACCATAAAGTAGATTTGGAATATTTTGATAAAAATAGCAGCCTACATAGTTTAGGATATGAATTAAACTATTTAATGATTTCTTTTGAAAACACTCTAAAAAATATAGAATTAAATGCAATTCCTCTTGATGATCTTATTCTTCATGAAAGCATTGTTGGAAGACTTGTTTCATTTGATCAGAAACGATTTAGAACAAAAAATATTAATGTAGACATGGTAGATGAAGTAGCTTTAATGAATACTCAATTCAGCGGGAATTGGGAAAAAGATCCACACATATATACCAAAATAAATTCTTTTAAAATTATTATGGCAATCAATCCACGATGGATTACAACAACGACAGCATTTGTTCATTTTCGTCCCAGCAGCGGACATGCTACTTTTTCAGGTTTAGGAATTATTACTAGTGTTGATTATATTAATTCCATCATAACAGTTACTCCGTTCGCTATTGGTTTATTTGATTGGATGCAAGCACTATTTTCTAACATGGGTAACTATGAGCAAGCGTAGGTCGGATACTTGTATCCGACAAAACCTTTAACATTCCTGTCGTTGCAATCCATTGCAGCAATGCCTAAAATGTCGGATTCGAGAATCCGACCTACAAAATCATTCCGAGTATAACACTATGAATACCGTCGTTTTTACCGCAATGGCGGCACTTACTTTTTTACGGTTGTAACCAATAAACGGTAGAAGATTTTGACCGATGATGCAGCAAGCGTAGGTTGGGTCAAGCTCCAACAAAACTGTTAAATTTCACAACATGTTGGGTTTGCAACCCAACCTACATTTTGCTCAATTACCATATAATAAAAAGGTCGTCTGAAAACCGTGAATCCGTTTTCAGACGACCTTTGTTTCATTTCAGGCAACGAATATAATAACGCATAGCAAGCGCAGATTAAATATTTTATTTAACACAGCAACTTTGGAGATAATAAATGAGCATTGAATATTTATTAGATATTTTAAAAGATAGGGGATATATCAGCATTCAAGATGATAGAAACTTGCATGGAAGAGCATCCAGTAATCATTTATTGAGTGAGTTACGGAAGAATGATAAATCAGGCATGGAATTAAAAAAATATGGTATGTATCGTCCAACAGAATTAGTAGACATTTATTGGATTCAAAATGATACCCATGAGGATATTCACGATGGTGTGTTAGATATGAAAAATATTATGGAAGATATTTATTTGGAAGAACTCCACAAATTACAACAAGACATGTAGCAAGCCGTAGCCTGTATCTCCACCAACCGCGTTCGTGGCTGCGCCACACACCCCACCTGCGGGCGGCACAAACTTTAAAACCGACGTGTAGGGTGTGTGCGGTACGCACGCACGCAGTGTTTGAATTAACCGGTAATCTATACATAAACAAATCTGTACAGCCCACCAAAACAACAAAATCCCATAGGTACAGCTCACCGCCTCAAGCGGCGTAATCGTACGCATGTTAAAGGCCGTCTGAAAGCATAGCTTCAATGAAGCTAAAACCGCTTTTCAGACGGCCTTGTTTCTTTCATTTTCTCAAATCCCCATAATCCGTCATTCCCGCGCAGGCGGGAATCCAGAAGTTTGAAATTGCAGCAGTCTTGAAATGTTCCCGAAATGCCGAAGTCTGGATTCCCGCCTGCGCGGGAATGACGGCGGAGGTTTCGGCAAAATTGCTCCTCCCGTTTTCAGACGGCCTTTTGCCTCGTCAATGTGCATTGTAGCGTGGGCTTTGTCCACGACAATGCTGGGTAAAAGAAGTCGTCTGAAATTTTGTTTTTGATTCGTGAGCAAAGCCCACGCTACGGGTTTCAGACGACCTCTGCCATCTCCCTTCTACATCTCTTCCAATTTCGCAAACTTGGTATCCAGCTCTTTTACGCCCTGTTTGCCGAAGTTGATGGTCAGTCGGGCAGATTCGCCTTTATCCACGGCGTCGATAATCACGCCGGTGCCGAATTTGGCGTGGCGGACGTTTTGTCCGATGCGGAAGCCTGCGTAGGTTTGGGGCTGTTTGTAGTCGTCGATGATTTTGTCTTTGGGCGCGGCGGTTTGGCGCGGGCTGCCGTAGCTGTCGTAGGCGTTTTTTTTGACGGACAGGTAGTGCAATACTTCGGGTGGTATTTCTTCGACGAAGCGGGAGACGATGCCGAATTGGGTTTGTCCGTGCAGCATGCGCTGCTGCGCCATGGTGATGTAGAGGCGTTTGCGGGCGCGGGTGATGGCGACGTACATGAGGCGGCGTTCTTCTTCGAGGCCGCCGCGTTCGGCAAGGCTCATTTCGCTGGGGAAGCGGCCTTCTTCCATGCCGGTGAGGAAGACAGCGTTAAATTCCAAGCCTTTGGAGGCGTGGACGGTCATGAGTTGGACGGCTTTTTCGCCTGCGCCTGCTTGGTTTTCGCCGGATTCGAGGGCGGCGTTGCTGAGGAAGGCGAGGATGGGGAAGGCGGGGTCGTCTGAAATGTTTTCGGGCAGGGTTTCAAAGTTGCTGTCTTCGGGTTTGAACTCGATGGCGGCGTTGACGAGTTCGTCGAGGTTGTCGAGGCGGTCTTGGTTGTCGCCTTTTTGGGTTTTGTAGTGTTCGGTCAGGCCGCTGTCTTTGAGGATGCCGACGATGATTTCGGACAGGGGCATTTGTCCGACTTGGTTGCGCAGGGCTTCAATCAGGCGGACGAAGGCGGCGATTTTGGTGGCTTTTGCGCCGGCATTGCAGGCAGCCTGCCAGAGGGTGATGCCTTGTTCGTTTGAGGCCGTCTGAAGGTTTTCGATGGTGCGTGCGCCGATGCCGCGCGGCGGGAAGTTAATCACGCGCAAGAGGGCGTTGTCGTCGTCTGGATTGACGGCAAGGCGCAGGTAGGCGAGCGCGTGTTTGATTTCTTGGCGTTCGTAAAAGCGCAGGCCTCCGTAGATTTTGTAGGGAATGCCGCTGCGGAACAGGCTTTGTTCGATGACGCGCGATTGGGCGTTGCTGCGGTAGAGGACGGCGATTTCGTCCAAATTCCAGCCTTCGCGTTCGAGGGCTTTGGTTTCGTCAACGATGAACTGGGCTTCTTCGAGGTCGGTAAAGGCGGAGTAGTAGCGGATTTTGTCGCCTGCTTCGGCATCGGTGCGCAGGTTTTTGCCGAGGCGTTCGTCGTTGTTTTCGATCACGGCGTTGGCGGCGGCGAGGATGTTGCCGACGGAGCGGTAGTTTTGTTCGAGTTTGACGGGCGCGTCGATGTGGAACTCTTCCATCAGCGCGGTCATGTTGCCGACGTGCGCGCCGCGGAAACGGTAGATGCTTTGGTCGTCGTCGCCGACGGCAAACACTGCCGCGTTGCCGCCTGCCATGAGTTTGAGCCAGGCGTATTGCAGTTTGTTGGTGTCTTGGAACTCGTCGACGAGAATGTGGTTGAAGCGGTTTTGGTAGTGTTGGCGCAGGATTTCGTTGCTTTGCAGCATTTCGTAACTGCGGAGCATAAGCTCGGCGAAATCAACCACGCCTTCGCGTTGGCAGACTTTGTCGTATTCGGCGTAGCATTCAATCATGCGGCTTGTGTGCGGGTCGGGCGCGTTCAACACGGAAGCGCGCAAACCGGATTCTTTTTGCGCATTGATAAAGCCTTGTAGCGAACGCGGCGCGATGATTTCTTCGGCGATGTTGAGACTTTTGAGCAGGCGTTTGATAAGGGAAAGCTGGTCGCCGCTGTCGAGGATTTGAAAGGAAGACGGCAGTCCGGCATCGCGGTGGTGCAGCCGTAGAAAGCGGTGGCACAAGCCGTGGAACGTGCCGAGCCACATGGCGCGGACGTTGATGGGAATCATCGTGCCGAGACGGGTTTGCATCTCTTTGGCGGCTTTGTTGGTAAACGTTACCGCCATAATGCTGTGTACGCTTGCCTGACCGGTTTGCAAAAGCCATGCGATGCGCGTGGTCAGTACGCGCGTTTTGCCGCTGCCCGCGCCTGCCAAGACGAGGGCAGATTGCGGCGGCCAGGTTACGGCGGAGAGTTGTTCGGGGTTTAAGCCTTGCAGGAGGTTGGGGGCGGATTCGTTGGGAAACATGAAGAGGCCGTCTGAAAAGAAATGGGAATGCAATATTTTAAAGGAAATACAAAAGGCCGTCTGAAAAGATGTTTCAGACGGCCTTTGTGTTGGAAGCCGATTAGAACGG
>NZ_JBQCTZ010000153.1:0-8214 GCF_051963715.1 Neisseria sp. P0001.S005
CGCGACCATTACCAAAACATCGGCAAAAACCTGCCCGGTTTCCGTCCGCGCGCTTCGCAGCGGGAAATGATTGCGGCGATTGCCAACGCTTTTTCGCGGACGTTGACGCGTGAAGAAGGCGAAGAAGCGCCCAAACGCGAGGGCGAGAGCATTGCCGTGATCGAAGGGCCGACCGGCGTGGGTAAATCGTTGGCCTATCTTTTGGCCGGTGGAATCATGGCGCAAACGCGCGGCAAACGGCTGATTGTCAGCAGCGCGACGGTGGCCTTGCAGGAGCAGTTGGTCGACCGCGATTTGCCGTTTCTGGTCGAAAAAAGCGGTTTGGAGCTGACCTTTGCGCTTGCCAAGGGGCGTGGCCGTTATCTTTGCCCCTACAAACTCTATCAACTGACGCAAAACAATGCCCAGCAAAACCTGCTTGGTTTTGAAGCGCCGGAAGTGTTGTGGGACAGCAAACCCAAGCCGGAAGAATTGAACCTGCTGCGCGACATTGCCGATGAATTTTCCGCCCGCCGCTTTAATGGCGACCGCGACACTTGGCCGGAAAAAATCGATGACGCGATTTGGCTCAAAGTGACCAACGACCGCCACGGCTGCCTGAAATCCGCCTGTCCCAACCGTCCGGAATGCCCGTTTTACCTGGCGCGCGATGTTTTGGAAACCGTCGATGTCGTCGTTGCCAACCACGATCTTCTGCTTGCCGACATCAGCATGGGCGGCGGTGTGATTCTGCCTGCGCCCGAAAACAGTTTTTATTGCATAGACGAAGCGCACCACCTGCCCAAAAAAGCCCTCAGCCGTTTTGCCGCCGAACATTCATGGAATATTGCCGTTTGGACGCTGGAAAAACTGCCGCAGCTTACCGGCAAAATTGCCGCGCTGACCGATAAAGCCGAACTTGCCAACCTTGCCGACGAAGCTGCCACATCCTTGCTCGACAGCCTGCACGAATGGCAGTTCCATTTGGTGGAAGAGCCGTCTTTAAGTCTGGGGTCGTCTGAAAATGACAGGCGGAAACACAACGAACCGACTTGGCTGTGGGAAGACGGCAAAATCCCCGAAGGCCTTGAAACCACGGTTTCCAATACGGCCATTGCTGCGCGCAGCCTGCTCAAACACGTTATCGGCCTGAACGATGCGCTTTCCGCCGCACGCCGCGAAAAAGAACAGGACGGCGCGCTCCTCGACCGCCTGACCAGCGAGTTCGGCCTTTTTATCGCCCGTATCGAACAAATCAGTGCGGTTTGGGATTTACTCTCCACCGTTCCCATCGAGGGCGAAGAGCCGTTGGCGAAATGGATAACCCGCCGTGCCGACGACAAAAACGACTATATTTTCAACGCCAGCCCCATCAGCAGCGCATCCCACCTTGCCAACAATCTGTGGCGGCGCGCGGCAGGTGCGGTGCTGACTTCGGCTACCCTGCAATCGCTCGGCAGCTTCAACCTGATTTTGCGCCAAACCGGCCTATTATGGCTGCCCGAAACCACCACGCTTGCTTTGGAAAGCCCGTTTAATTTCGATGCGCAAGGTGAGCTGTATATTCCGCCGGTTCATGCCAGCCCGAAAGACCCTGATGCGCATACGGCCGCCATTGTCGAATGGTTGCCGAAGCTGGTTTCGCCGGTTGAAGCCATCGGCACGCTGGTGTTGTTTTCCTCGCGCAAGCAAATGCAGGACGTCGCCTTGCGCCTGCCTGACGAATACTTGCCACTTCTGCTTGTGCAGGGCGAGTTGCCCAAGGCCGTTCTTTTACAAAGGCACCATCAAGCCATTGCCGAAGGTAAAGCCAGCATTATTTTCGGCCTTGACAGTTTTGCCGAAGGCCTCGACCTGCCCGGCACGGCCTGCGTGCAAGTCATTATCGCCAAGCTACCGTTTGCCATGCCGGACAACCCCATCGAGAAAACGCAAAACCGCTGGATTGAACAACGCGGCGGCAATCCCTTTATCGAAATTACGGTGCCTGAAGCCAGCATCAAACTGATCCAAGCCGTCGGCCGCCTTATCCGTACCGAACAGGATTACGGCCGCGTGACCATCCTCGACAACCGCGTCAAAACGCAACGCTACGGCCAACAATTATTGGCCTGTCTGCCGCCGTTTAAACGGATAGGGTAGTTGTGGATAATTCAAAGGCAAAGGCCGTCTGAAACCAAATGTTCAGACGGCCTTTTATTCTTTTCAAGCTATAAATCCAATTTCATGACGGATACGGTTTCCCCGTTGTGCCAAGTCTGCGTGATTTCTTTCCAGCCGAACTTTTCATACACGGCCTGCACATCCGGCGTATAGAGAAACAGATGCGGCAAACCCAGTTCGTGTGCTTTATCCAGACAAAACGAAACCAGCTGCCTGCCTACGCCCAAACCGCGAAATTGCGGCAAAACGAACACATCGCCCAGCCAATATTCGTATTCGGGAAAACACGCCATATCAAACCGCTTCAATGCCGCCGAACCCATCAGCCGCCCTTCCTTATCCACAGCCGCAAACGCCAGCGGCAAGTTATCCCCATTAAGGCACTGCGCGTAATACGCACGGATTTTGTCCAGAGACGACCACGGCGCAAAATCGTGCCATTCCTCAAACAGCGCGAGGGCTAAAGGCTCGACAAATTCAGGCTTCAGACGGCATATGTTCATATTGGGTCCTTTTGTTGTACCGCATAGGGATAGTTTTTACAGTATAGGCCGTCTGAAAGGTTAACACATCTTAAAAAATCAGCGTAAAACACGATAAACCCGCCGCCAGCCCCATTCAAATCACTTATAATTCTGTCCATACCGCACACAAACAAAAGAAGAACATCATGGCCAAGAAATTTCCCATTTTCCCGAAAAATCCCGAGCGTATCTGCTGGGGTTGCGACAAATACTGCAAAGAAGACGATTTGCAATGCGGCAACGGTTGCGAGCGCATCCAACATCCCATCGAATTGGACGGCCGCGACTGGTATAAAAAAGGCGACTGGAGCAATTTGTTGAGCGAAGAGCAGCAAATCGAGCTTGGACTGAAAGAAGCACCCAAGCCGGCCAAACCGCATATCAAACTGCCTTTGAAAAACAAAACGGCTTAAACGGTATGCCGTAAACAAACGAGATAAAAAAAGGCCGTCTGAAACCTGAAAACAGGGTTTCAGACGGCCTTTGCGTTGTCGGATTATGCCTTCACATAATGCACAAACGCGTATTCGATGCCTTTGGCGGAAACATGATTTTCCCGAGAGGCTTCTTGCCATGTTTCTGTGGAAAACTCAGGAAAAAACGCATCGCCGTCCACATCCAAACCGACTTCGGTCAAGCGCAAATCGGTGGCAATCGGCAGGGCTTGTGCATAAATTTGCGCGCCGCCCATGATGATGACTTCTTCAACCCCCTGACACAAAGCCAGTGCATCTTCCAAAGAAGCCGCCGTTTGCGCGCCTTCGGCCTGATAAGCTTGGCGGGTGATGACGATATTTTGACGGCCGGGTAGAGGTTTGCGCGGCAGCGATTCCCATGTTTTGCGGCCCATAATGACGGGTTTGCCGGTGGTGTAGGATTTGAAAAAGGCAAAATCCTCGGGCAAATGCCAAGGCATGGTGTTGTTGATGCCGATACAGCGGCGGGCGGCGTAGGCGGCGATAAGGGTGATTTTCGGCATGATGAAATCCGTTTGTAAAATAAAATGATTATAGCGGAAGGGACTTTGAATAGACTGAATACCCGATATTTTAAAAATGTTTCAATATTTATAAAATCAATATTCAAAATACTTAATTTTGACAAAAATCATTTATTGTTCATTTTTTTAGGTATATGATAAATATCATACCAAATAAAAAAGGAAAGGAAAAAAATGATGAGAACCCTCCGTATTTCTGCTTTGACGGCTTCCCTGTCTTTGATGTTGGCTGCCTGCGGCGGCGCAACAAGCGGCTTGTCGAATGCCGTGACCGAGCCGCTCAATCCGCATCCGAAAGGTGTGTTGTCCGTTGAATTGAACGAATCTGTCCCTGAAAACGGTACGTTGGAGCTGATGGCTAACGGTAAAACGCAAACCCTGCAAAAAGGCGGCAAACTCGATACCGGCTTTTTGAAAACCGATAAAGTATCTTCTTACGACTACGCCCAAAAAATTAAGGTAAACGGCCAAGTCATCACTTTGGAAACGGGTGATTTCCAAGTGTATAAACAAAATTATTCCACTGTTGCCGCGCGTTACGCCAAACAAAAAGCCGATGACGCAGGCAAGCTGCAAAACCTCGATACATACACATTCACCGTCGGCGAAGTCCAAGGCGATGAAACTGCGTATCGCAATTTGCCCAAACAAGGCAGCTATCAGTATTCGGGTATTGCGTTTAACGGCGACGACCGCAGCGGCCGTCTGAAATACACCGTCGATTTCGATCAAAAACAAGGTTACGGCAAAATCAGCAGCATGGCTTCCCACAATAATGTCGACCTGCTTGCCGCAGGCATTGCCAATAACAATGGCAAAGCTGCCATCAGCGGTAAAACCAGTTTGAACGGTATCGAAAACGGCCGTTATGATTTGAAACTCTTTGGTCCGCAGGCTGAAGAAATTGCCGGTAAGGCGCAAATCAAAGTTGGCGATTCCACCAAAGAAATCGGTTTGGCCGGTAAAAAAGAATAGGAAACAAGGCCGCCTGAACATTTCAGACGGCCTTTTTCTGACAAAAAAAGCAACGGCTCAAACCGTTGCTTTTTTCATGTCAACCTAAATTACAGGCTGCCCAAGATAATGCGCAATACGCGGCGCAACGGCTCGGCAGCGCCCCACAAGAGTTGGTCGCCGACAGTGAACGCGCTGATGTATTCGCCACCCATCTCCAGTTTGCGGATACGGCCGACAGGAACAGACAGTGTGCCGGTAACTTTGGCGGGAGTCAGCTCGTGGATGCTGGCTTCTTTTTCGTTGGGGATGACTTTCACCCAGTCGTTCGCGCCTGCCAAAATGGTTTCGATTTCAGAAACAGGCAGGTCTTTTTTCAGCTTCAGGGTGAGGGCTTGGCTGTGGCAGCGCATAGAGCCGATGCGTACGCACAAGCCGTCGATTACGGTCGGATTGTCGCTGCGGCCGAGGATTTTGTTGGTTTCTACGCCGCCCTTCCATTCTTCTTTGGACTGGCCGTTGCCCAAGTCCACATCAATCCACGGAATCAGGCTGCCGGCGAGCGGTACGCCGAAGTTGGCTTTCGGATAGTCTTCGCTGCGCAGGAAATCGGACACTTTGCGGTCGATGTCGAGAATCGCGCTGGAAGGATCGGCAAGCTCGTCTGCCACTTTGGCGTGGATCGCGCCCATGCCGCTGATGAGTTCGCGCATGTTTTTCGCACCCGCACCGGAAGCGGCTTGGTAGGTCATGCTGGTTGCCCATTCGACCAAATCGTTTTGGAACAGACCGCCCAAAGCCATCAACATCAGGGAAACAGTACAGTTGCCGCCGATGTAGTTTTTCACGCCGTTTTTGAGGCCGTTGTCGATGACGTTGCGGTTGACAGGGTCGAGGACGATAATCGCGTCGTCTTTCATGCGCAGGGAAGATGCCGCGTCAACCCAGTAGCCGTTCCAGCCGCTGTCGCGCAGGGGTTGGAAGACGGATTTGGTGTAATCACCACCCTGACAGGTAACGATGATGTCCACTTTTGCCAATTCGGCAACATCGTTGGCATCCAACAATGTTTTGGCTGCCTGACCGAAATCAGGGGCAGCGCCGCCGACGTTGGAAGTGGTAAAGAAAAACGCTTCGGGAATGTGGGCGAAGTCGTTTTCTTCTTTCATACGCTGCATCAAAACAGAGCCGACCATACCGCGCCAGCCGACGAAACCTACTTTCATGTGCTACTCCTTGAGAAGAAAATCCTGATAAGTTTTATAGTGCATTAACAAAAATCGGAACGGCATGGTTTGCCGCTTTGTTCAGATTTTTGTTAACCCACTATAACAAAGGGGAAAACAAACGTTTTAACGCCGTCTGCGGAAAATGTAAAGGTTTTTATCGAAATTTTTTAGAATGATGGAAAAATAGGTTAAGATGGCAATGAAATTGCATCTCATTAAATAGCACAGAGGAAGATTAAATGAGCGAAATCAATTTGTCGGATTTGCCTAAAACAGAAATAGTAGATGTCCATATTGCTTCGCCGGGGGCGAGGGTTGCGGCATATTTGTTGAATAATTTGTTTAATGTTTTGATATGGGTACCATTTATTGTGATGGTAGTTTTCACTTTTGATGAAAGCAAAGAATTGGTTTCAGAGTCTTCTCTTTCTAATACCCCTGACTATGCAGTCATAACATTTTTTATTTCTTTGGCTGTCTATTTGGTTTTTGGTATCTTCCAACTGTATTACATGAGCCGAGACGGCCAGTCTTTAGGTAAAAAAATTATGGGCATCCGGGTGTTAAAAAGTGACGGTAGCAATCCGGGTTTTGGTGGTACGGTTTTGATACGCGAAGTGGCTTGGTCATTTATTGTCGGTATTATAGTCATTGCAGTAATGTTGGCAGTAAATGAAACAGGTGGAGATTTGGTTTCTCTGCTTATGACTTTCATCAACTTCATCATGCTCTTCTCCGTCAAACGCGACCGCCGCACGCTCTACGATATGCTGGCCGATACGGTTGTCGTCAAATTGCCGCCGCGCCGATAAATGGCTTTTTTGTGTTAAAATCAGCACTTTCCAACATAGGCCGTCTGAAAAATAGCTTTCAGACGGCCTTTCGACACGCTATTGATTCCATGAAAAAACATCTGTACCGCATCACGCTCGTCAGTATTGCCGCAGCCATTCTTGCCGCCTGTCCGAGCAAAAGCATTAAAAACCTCCCCGAAACCGACACCAGCGTTATCAAAGGCCCTGACCGCCCCACCGGTACGCCCGATCCCATCGGTACGACAGTGAGCGGGGGAGGAGCAAACTACACCGTAGTTTCCTACAACGAATTGCCGCACTGGGACCTCCAACACTTTACCAAAAGCCTGCAGTCTTTCCGTTTAGGCTGTGAAAAACTTAAAAACCGCCAAGGCTGGCAGGACGTTTGTATCCAAGCCATGCAAACACCGGTGCACCATTTCCAAGCCAAACACTTCTTTGAACGCTATTTCACCGCATGGCGCGTCGATAACGGCGGCAATCCTGCCGGCACCATTACCGGCTATTACGAACCGGTCCTGCACGGCGACGACAAAGCCACAAGCCAATCCCGTTTCCCGATTTACGGCATTCCGAACGATTTTGTTTCCGTTCCGCTGGCTGCAAACTTGAGGGGCAGCAAAGCCACCGTCCGCATCCGCCAAACCGGCCAAAACAGCGGCGTCATCGACAACAGCGGCACATACACGGCCGACTTGTCCAGATTCCCGATTACAGCACGCAGCACTGCGCTGAAAGGCCGTTTTGAAGGCAGCCGTTTTGTTCCTTACTACACCCGCAGCCAAATCAACGGCGGCGCGCTTAACGGCAAAGCGCCGATTTTGGGTTATGCAGATGACCCGGTCGAACTTTTCTTTATGCACATTCAAGGTTCAGGCCGTCTGAAAACTCCGTCCGGCAAATACATCCGTGTCGGATTTGCCGATAAAAACGAACATCCGTATGTTTCCATCGGCCGTTATATGGCGGATAAAGGCTATCTGCCGCTGGGTCAGACCAGCATGCAGGGCATCAAGGCCTATATGAAGCAAAATCCCGGCCGCCTTGCCGAAGTTTTGGGGCAAAACCCAAGCTACGTCTTCTTCCGCGAGCTGACCGGTAGCGGCGATTCCGGCCCGGTGGGCGCATTAGGTACGCCGTTGATGGGAGAATACGCCGGTGCTATCGACCGCCACTACATCACGCTTGGTGCACCATTATTTGTCGCCACTGCCCATCCGACCACCAAAAAAGCCCTCAACCGCCTGATTATGGCGCAAGACACCGGCAGCGCGATCAAAGGCGCGGTCCGTGTGGATTATTTCTGGGGCTATGGCGACGAGGCAGGCGAAGTGGCCGGCAAAATGAAAACCACCGGCTATGTATGGCAGCTTTTGCCCAACGGCATGAAACCGGAATACCGTCCATAAACAGCGGTTTAAAAAAAGGCCGTCTGAAACCAAGATTCAGGTTTCAGACGGCCTTTTTATTTCGATAAAAATGCGGCAGGTTTTAAAAACCTGCCGCGGTATGGGGACATACAGCTCGGACGGTAAGCCGGGTTCTGTCGC
>NZ_JBQCTZ010000154.1:0-8202 GCF_051963715.1 Neisseria sp. P0001.S005
GCTTTGGGCTACAACAATGAACAAATCTTGGATATTTTCTACGACAAAGAAACTTTCTATTTGTCTTCAAACGGTGTTCAAACTGATCTGGTTGCAGGCCGTCTGAAAGGTGAAACTGCCAAAGTTGATATCTTGGATAAAGAAGGCAATGTATTGGTCGCCAAAGGTAAACGCATTACTGCGAAAAATATCCGTGATATTACCAATGCAGGTCTGACTCGTTTGGATGTAGAGCCAGAAAGTCTGATTGGCAAAGCATTGGCTGCGGATCTGATTGATCCGGAAACCGGCGAGGTATTGGCGTCTGCTAACGATGAAATTACAGAAGAACTGTTGGCTAAATTTGATATCCATGGCGTAAAAGAAATTACGACCCTTTATATCAATGAATTGGATCAAGGTGGTTACATCTCCAGCACTCTGCGTACAGACGAAACCGCTGATCAGCAAGCTGCACGCGTAGCGATTTACCGCATGATGCGTCCTGGCGAACCGCCTACCGAAGAAGCTGTTGAACAGCTCTTCAACCGCTTGTTCTTCAGTGAAGACAGCTATGATTTGTCTCGCGTAGGCCGTATGAAATTTAATACGCGCACATACGAGCAAAAATTGTCTGAAGCACAACAAAACTCTTGGTATGGCCGTTTGTTGAATGAGACTTTGGGCGGTGCAGCTGAAAAAGGCGGTTACGTTCTGAGCGTTGAAGACATTGTTGCTTCTATTGCTACATTAGTTGAACTGCGTAACGGTCATGGCGAAGTAGACGATATTGACCACTTGGGCAATCGTCGTGTTCGTTCTGTGGGTGAGTTGACTGAAAACCAATTCCGCAGCGGTTTGGCTCGTGTTGAACGTGCAGTTAAAGAGCGTTTGAACCAAGCAGAATCTGAGAACTTGATGCCGCATGACTTGATCAATGCAAAACCTGTTTCTGCCGCGATTAAAGAATTCTTCGGCTCCAGCCAATTGAGCCAATTTATGGATCAGACCAACCCATTGTCTGAAGTTACCCATAAACGCCGTGTATCTGCATTGGGCCCGGGCGGTTTGACTCGCGAACGTGCAGGCTTTGAGGTGCGAGACGTACATCCGACCCACTATGGCCGCGTATGTCCGATTGAAACGCCTGAAGGTCCGAACATCGGTTTGATTAACTCATTGTCCGTTTATGCGCGTACCAATGATTATGGCTTCTTAGAAACCCCTTACCGCCGTGTTGTCGATGGTAAAGTAACTGAAGAAATCGATTACTTGTCTGCTATCGAAGAAGGCCGGTATGTGATTGCACAGGCGAATGCCGATTTGGACAAAGACGGTAATCTGATTGGCGACTTGGTTACCTGTCGTGAAAAAGGCGAAACCATTATGGCAACACCTGACCGCGTTCAATATATGGACGTGGCAACCGGTCAAGTGGTATCCGTTGCAGCATCGCTGATTCCATTCTTGGAACATGATGACGCGAACCGTGCATTGATGGGTGCCAACATGCAACGTCAGGCCGTACCGTGTCTGCGCCCTGAAAAACCAATGGTTGGTACCGGTATCGAACGCTCTGTAGCCGTTGACTCTGCTACTGCAATCGTTGCCCGTCGTGGCGGTGTGGTTGAGTATGTAGATGCCAATCGCGTCGTAGTTCGTGTTCATGATGATGAAGCGACTGCCGGTGAAGTGGGTGTCGATATTTACAACTTGGTTAAATTTACCCGTTCCAACCAATCTACCAACATCAACCAACGTCCGGCCGTAAAAGCAGGCGATGTGTTGCAACGTGGTGACTTGGTAGCCGACGGTGCATCTACCGACTTGGGTGAATTGGCTTTGGGTCAAAACATGACCATCGCCTTCATGCCATGGAACGGTTACAACTATGAAGACTCGATTCTGATTTCAGAAAAAGTGGCTGCGGACGATCGTTATACTTCGATTCACATTGAAGAACTGAACGTTGTTGCACGTGACACTAAACTGGGTGCGGAAGACATTACTCGCGATATTCCGAACTTGTCCGAACGTATGCAAAATCGTTTGGATGAATCCGGTATCGTATATATCGGTGCAGAAGTAGAAGCCGGTGACGTCTTGGTAGGTAAAGTAACACCTAAAGGCGAAACCCAACTGACTCCTGAAGAAAAACTGCTGCGTGCCATTTTCGGTGAAAAAGCATCTGACGTAAAAGATACTTCATTGCGTATGCCTACCGGCATGAGCGGTACCGTTATCGACGTTCAAGTCTTCACTCGTGAAGGTATCCAACGCGACAAACGTGCTCAATCCATTATTGATTCTGAATTGAAACGTTACCGCCAAGATTTGGGCGATCAATTGCGTATTTTCGATAATGACGCATTCGACCGTATTGAGCGTATGATTGTTGGTCAAAAAGCCAATGGTGGTCCGATGAAGCTGGCTAAAGGCAGCGAAATTACTACCGAATATTTGGCAAGCCTGTCCAGCAAACATGATTGGTTTGATATCCGTTTGGCTGACGAAGACTTGGCCAAGCAATTGGAACTGATTAAATTGAGCCTGCAACAAAAACGCGAAGAAGCGGATGAGTTGTATGAGATCAAGAAGAAAAAACTGACCCAAGGCGACGAGCTACAACCGGGCGTACAAAAAATGGTGAAAGTATTTATCGCCATCAAACGCCGTCTGCAAGCCGGTGACAAAATGGCGGGTCGCCACGGTAACAAAGGTGTGGTATCACGCATTCTGCCAGTGGAAGACATGCCTTACATGGCTGACGGCCGTCCGGTAGACATCGTACTGAACCCATTGGGCGTACCTTCCCGTATGAACATCGGTCAGATTTTGGAAGTTCACTTGGGTTGGGCGGCAAAAGGTATCGGCGAACGCATCGACCGTATGCTGAAAGAGCAACGCAAAGCCAGCGAGCTGCGTGAATTCTTGAACAAACTCTACAACAGTAGCGGTAAGAAAGAAGATTTGGACAGCCTGACAGATGAAGAAATCATCGAATTGGCTTCCAACCTGCGCAAAGGTGCATCTTTCGCCTCTCCTGTATTCGACGGTGCAAAAGAGTCTGAAATCCGCGAAATGTTGAACTTGGCTTACCCAAGCGAAGATCCTGAGGTTGAGAAACTGGGCTTTAACGACAGTAAAACTCAAATCACGCTGTATGACGGCCGTTCAGGCGAAGCATTCGACCGCAAGGTTACAGTCGGTGTGATGCACTATCTGAAACTGCACCACTTGGTTGACGAAAAAATGCACGCCCGTTCTACCGGTCCATACAGTCTGGTTACCCAGCAGCCTCTGGGCGGTAAAGCTCAGTTCGGTGGCCAACGTTTCGGTGAGATGGAGGTTTGGGCATTGGAAGCATACGGTGCGGCATACACGCTGCAAGAGATGCTGACTGTGAAGTCTGACGACGTGAACGGCCGTACTAAAATGTACGAGAACATCGTCAAAGGCGAACACAAAATCGATGCCGGTATGCCTGAATCCTTCAACGTATTGGTTAAAGAGATTCGCTCGCTGGGCTTGGATATCGATTTGGAACGTTACTAAACAGAAATTTTCAGACGGCCTTTCAAGGTCGTCTGAAAAAGCGGTTTCAGAATAAGAATGAAGCAATCGGCATTTAGGCCGTCTGAAATCGAAAGTACCGTTTCCCAATATCGAAAATCCGCCATGCGGTAAAAATACTTCCTTCAAGGAGCAAAAATGAATTTGTTGAACTTATTTAATCCGTTGCAAACTGCCGGCATGGAAGAAGAGTTTGATGCCATCAAAATCGGTATTGCCTCTCCCGAAACCATCCGCTCATGGTCTTATGGCGAAGTTAAAAAACCTGAAACCATCAACTACCGTACGTTCAAACCTGAGCGCGACGGTTTGTTCTGCGCCAAAATCTTTGGTCCGGTCAAAGACTATGAATGTTTGTGCGGTAAATACAAACGCTTGAAATTTAAAGGCGTAACCTGTGAAAAATGTGGCGTAGAAGTGACCTTGTCTAAAGTACGCCGCGAACGCATGGGCCACATTGAATTGGCTGCACCTGTTGCCCACATTTGGTTCTTGAAATCCCTGCCTTCCCGCTTGGGTATGGTATTGGACATGACTTTGCGCGATATCGAACGCGTATTGTACTTTGAAGCATTTGTGGTAACCGATCCCGGCATGACTCCGTTGCAACGTCGTCAATTGCTGACAGAAGACGATTACTACAACAAACTGGACGAATACGGCGACGACTTCGATGCCAAAATGGGTGCAGAAGGTATCCGCGAATTGCTGCGTACCTTGGATATTACCGGCGAAATCGAAATCCTGCGTCAAGAGCTGGAATCTACCGGCTCTGACACCAAGATCAAAAAAATCGCCAAACGTTTGAAAGTATTGGAAGCCTTCCACCGTTCCGGTATGAAACTGGAATGGATGATTATGGATGTGCTGCCGGTATTGCCGCCTGATTTGCGTCCGTTGGTTCCATTGGATGGCGGTCGTTTTGCCACTTCCGATTTGAACGATTTGTACCGCCGCGTTATTAACCGCAACAACCGTTTGAAACGTCTGTTGGAACTGCATGCGCCTGACATCATCGTTCGTAACGAAAAACGTATGTTGCAAGAAGCAGTTGACTCTCTGTTGGATAACGGTCGTCGCGGTAAAGCCATGACCGGCGCCAACAAACGTCCGCTGAAATCATTGGCTGACATGATTAAAGGTAAAGGCGGCCGCTTCCGTCAAAACCTGCTGGGTAAACGTGTGGACTACTCCGGTCGTTCCGTGATTACCGTAGGCCCATACCTGCGTCTGCACCAATGCGGTTTGCCGAAAAAAATGGCTTTGGAACTGTTCAAACCATTCATTTTCCACAAATTGGAAAAACAAGGCTTGGCTTCTACCGTTAAAGCTGCAAAAAAATTGGTAGAACAAGAAGTACCTGAAGTATGGGATATCTTGGAAGAAGTCATCCGCGAACATCCGATTATGCTGAACCGTGCGCCAACCCTGCACCGTTTAGGTATTCAAGCGTTCGAACCTATCCTGATTGAAGGTAAAGCAATTCAGTTGCACCCATTGGTGTGTGCCGCATTTAACGCCGACTTTGACGGTGACCAAATGGCTGTACACGTTCCATTGAGTTTGGAAGCGCAAATGGAAGCGCGCACCCTGATGCTGGCTTCAAACAACGTATTGTCTCCAGCCAACGGCGAACCAATCATCGTACCTTCTCAAGATATTGTATTGGGTCTGTACTACATGACCCGCGACCGTATCAATGCCAAAGGCGAAGGCAGCCTGTTTGCCGATGTGAAAGAAGTGCATCGTGCATACCATACCAAACAGGTTGAGCTGGGTACGAAAATTACCGTACGTCTGCGTGAATGGGTGAAAAACGAAGCAGGTGAGTTTGAGCCTGTCGTTAACCGTTACGAAACAACCGTCGGCCGTGCATTGTTGAGCGAAATCTTGCCTAAAGGCCTGCCGTTCGAGTACATCAACAAAGCGCTGAAGAAAAAAGAAATTTCTAAACTGATTAATGCGTCATTCCGTCTGTGCGGCTTGCGTGAAACTGTTATTTTCGCCGACCACTTGATGTATACCGGTTTCGGTTTTGCGGCTAAAGGCGGTATTTCCATTGCGGTTGACGATATGGAAATTCCGAAAGAAAAAGCAGCCTTGCTGGCTGAAGCTAATGCCGAAGTTAAAGAAATCGAAGACCAATACCGTCAAGGTTTGGTGACCAACGGCGAACGTTACAATAAAGTGGTCGATATTTGGGGTCGTGCCGGCGATAAGATTGCTAAAGCGATGATGGACAACCTGTCCAAACAAAAAGTCATCGACCGTGACGGCAACGAAGTTGACCAAGAGTCCTTCAACTCTATTTACATGATGGCTGACTCTGGTGCCCGTGGTTCTGCAGCTCAGATTAAACAGTTGTCCGGTATGCGTGGTTTGATGGCGAAACCTGACGGCTCCATTATTGAAACGCCTATTACCTCCAACTTCCGCGAAGGTCTGACCGTATTGCAATACTTTATTGCGACCCACGGTGCGCGTAAGGGTTTGGCGGATACTGCATTGAAAACTGCAAACTCCGGTTACCTGACCCGTCGTTTGGTAGACGTAACCCAAGATTTGGTAGTTGTTGAAGACGATTGCGGTACTTCAGACGGCTTTGTGATGAAGGCAGTGGTACAAGGCGGTGATGTGATTGAAGCCTTGCGCGATCGTATTTTGGGCCGCGTTACTGCTTCTGATGTTGTCGATCCTTCGACTGGCGAGACTTTGGTTGAAGCCGGTACGTTGTTGACCGAGAAACTGGTAGATATGATTGACCAATCCGGTGTCGATGAAGTTAAAGTCCGTACGCCAATTACTTGTAAAACCCGTCATGGCCTGTGTGCACACTGCTATGGTCGCGACTTGGCACGCGGTAAACTGGTTAACGCCGGTGAGGCAGTTGGTGTGATTGCGGCACAATCCATTGGTGAGCCAGGTACTCAGCTGACCATGCGTACGTTCCACATCGGTGGTGCGGCATCTCGTGCAGCGGCGGCCAGTCAAGTAGAAGCCAAATCCAACGGTACAGCACGTTTCAGCAGCCAAATGCGTTATGTTGCCAACAACAAAGGCGAGTTGGTTGTTATCGGCCGTTCTTGTGAAGTAGTGATTCACGACGATATCGGTCGTGAACGTGAACGTCACAAAGTACCTTACGGTGCAATCCTGCTGGTACAAGACGGCGAAGCCATTAAAGCCGGTCAAACTTTGGCAACTTGGGACCCGCACACCCGTCCGATGATCACCGAACACGCAGGTACGGTGAAATTCGAAAACGTGGAAGAAGGTGTTACCGTTGCGAAACAAACCGACGATGTCACCGGTTTGTCTACTCTGGTAGTGATTGACGGTAAACGTCGTTCCTCTGGTGCTTCTAAACTGTTGCGTCCGACTGTCAAACTGTTGGATGAAAACGGTCTGGAAATTTGCATCCCAGGTACCACTACCCCAGTTTCTATGGCATTCCCGGTCGGTGCGGTGATTACCATCCGTGAAGGTCAGGAAGTCGGTAAGGGTGATGTATTGGCGCGTATTCCGCAAGCGTCTTCTAAAACCCGCGATATTACCGGTGGTCTGCCACGCGTAGCCGAATTGTTTGAAGCACGCGTGCCGAAAGATGCAGGTATGTTGGCAGAAATTACCGGTACAGTTTCCTTCGGTAAAGAAACCAAAGGTAAACAGCGTCTGATTATTACCGACGTAGACGGTGTAGCATACGAAACCCTGATTTCTAAAGAGAAACAAATTCTGGTACACGACGGTCAAGTGGTAAACCGCGGTGAAACCATCGTAGACGGTGCCGTAGATCCACACGACATTCTGCGTCTGCAAGGTATCGAAGCATTGGCCCGCTACATTGTTCAAGAGGTGCAAGAGGTTTACCGCCTGCAAGGTGTGAAGATTTCCGATAAACACATCGAAGTCATCATCCGTCAAATGCTGCGTCGAGTGAACATCGTTGATTCAGGTGATACAGAGTTCATTACTGGTGAGCAAGTTGAGCGTGGCGATGTGATGCTTGCCAATGAAAAAGCCATGGCTGAAGACAAAGAGCCGGCACGTTACGAAAACGTGTTGCTGGGTATTACCAAAGCTTCCTTGTCTACAGACAGCTTTATTTCTGCGGCATCGTTCCAAGAAACAACCCGCGTCTTGACAGAGGCCGCTATTATGGGCAAACAAGACGAGCTGCGCGGTTTGAAAGAGAACGTGATTGTTGGTCGTTTGATTCCTGCCGGTACAGGTTTGACCTACCACCGCAGTCGTCATCAACAATGGCAGCAAGCTGATCAAGAAACTTCTGAAACCGAAGCTTCAGACGAATAATCCCTCGGGATTATTGTGAAAATGAAACCGCAAGACTGGCTTGCGGTTTCATTTTTTAGAGGACATAAAAGAGAGTGGAGTTTCAGGCCATCTAAATAAATAAGGAAAGCAATGGAGAAAATAAGTAGAGAACCAAATTGCGGACTTGTTTAAAATGCCAAAGGCCATCTGAATGTTTCAGACGGCCTTTGTTTCTAAAATTTAGACATAAATTGGAAAACACCAAACTTTATCAGTCATTTGCTTGACTAAACCCTTACAATAAAAATATAATTCCAATCTTGTCGACATGGTGTCGGCAAGTATTTAACTCAACAGGACGAGAAAATATGCCAA
>NZ_JBQCTZ010000155.1:0-8171 GCF_051963715.1 Neisseria sp. P0001.S005
CCATTTTTCAAGTGGCTTTGCAATCGGATAAACAGATTTTGCCAATCTTCCCATGCAAACGGCGGATCAAGAAACACGACATCAAATTTTTCAGACGGCCTTGCCAGATAAGCCATGCCGTCTGAACACTCGATTTTCGCCTGTTTCAAACCTAATTCACGGATATTTTTCTGAAGCGTTTGAACAGTTTGGCGGTGGTTATCGACCATTACCACTTTTGCCGCATTACGAGAAGCGGCCTCCATTCCCAAAGCACCGCTACCGCTGAATAAATCCAATACTGTTTTACCGGTTAAATCCTGACCCAACCAATTAAACAGTTTTTCACGCACGCTGTCAGGCGTCGGGCGCAGACCATCTGCAGATAAAAATGTTAACTTTCGTCCCCTACATTGTCCACCAATAATACGTACTTGATTGCTGTGTTTGGAATGTTTGTTGTTTGCCATAATTCTTAAAAAGATGCCGATTTTTCAGACGGCCTCAATTATATAGTGAAACTGCTATCAAACCGTATTCCCTTCTATCCTTTCAATACAAAAAGGCCGTCTGAAAATCATTTTTCAGACGACCTAGACTTTTACTTCTGTACAGAAGCAGCCAACTTTCTCAACAACTCAATTTCCTTATCCTTCTGCTCCAGCATTTCCCGGCAATGTTTTAACTCCTGATTCAACAACTCCAATTTCATAGCCATATCACTTGAAGCATATAAAGCGATATCGCCTCCACCGTCTCCTTCATTAATCTGCAAAACCATCCCGTTATTACTAGATTTTAACAAATCCCACATATCTACTTTAAAGATAGCCGCCAACTGCTCCAGTCTTGGAATATTCAATTGTGTCTCACCTCGCTCAATCTTAGCGTATCCACCGGCAGACATGGCTAACTTTTCCGCCATTTCTTCCTGAGACCATTTATTTAATTCGCGTATCAAGCGGATCTTTTCGTGAGTTTCCATAGACTAAACTTTCTGTATAGATGATTGAATTATTAGAGTAGATTTCAAATCTTTGAGTTACTGGAGATAAAAATTCATTCTGAATACAATCCCAAGATTTTATCAAGTATTAAAATTTTTACTATATTTTTAATAAATTTTAAAGAGAGTAACTTAAATATGGCCATTCCAATTTTACTTTGGGGCGCAGCTGCTACCCTTGCCGCAACAGGCGTTGTTAAAGGAGCAGGAGCAATCAGCGATATTAACAACGCCAAGGAAATAGGCGAACGGGCAGAACGCCGTTACAAGAAAAGGCAGGAGGAATTAGATGAAACCAAAGAGGAAACTAACGACTGCTTTGAAAAATTGGGGAGATTAAAGGTAGAGATTTTTAAAAATCAAATCAACCATATCATACAAATATTACACAGCACTAACAATAAACATGTCAAAAGCGAACTTTCCGGCTTTAACAGTACATTTGACGTTACAGAGCTGAAAGAAATGGAAACAATGGTGCAAACGTCATTGGAACTAAGCACTAATTTCGGTAGTAGTGCTATTACTGGGGCATTGGCCGGTTTTGGAGCGTATGGTGCAGTTCCTTTGATTGCAACTGCTTCTACAGGTACAGCCATCTCTACTCTATCCGGAGCTGCTGCAACCAATGCAACCCTTGCCTGGCTTGGCGGTGGCGCATTATCTGCAGGCGGGTTCGGAATGGCAGGAGGAATGGTGGCTTTGGGCGGTATCATTGCAGGCCCAGCTTTAGCAGTCGGCGGATTTATGCTGGCCAGTAAAGCGGAAGAAGCCCTGACGGAAGCACGAAAATATGAAGCCCAAATCGATGAAGCCGTTGCCGAAATGGATTTGATCGCCGAAGGGCTCAAAGGCCTGCAAGATAATGCAAAAGAGATGAAACAGACTTTGGAAAAAATGATCGGACGCTTTGAGCAGGTTCGTGTAAACAGCATCGATGATCCTAATTTTCACGCTATGCTGGTTATTGGCAAAGCCATCAAAAACCTGATGAATACGCCCATTATGGAGGATGATGGTTCGCCTGTTCCCAATATCAGGCATCAATGTGAAGGTTATTTGAATATTGAACTTGGGGCAGAAGTATGAATAAAATCCAAATTCTCGACAAAGTTGCTCCGTCGAAAGTCCCCACAGCTATTCCTTTGGAAGCCGCAACAAGCTCGTTTACCCGTATTTTGGAAGCACACAACGAATACAAAAAGATCGCAGCCCAAGAGAAAACCAAACGTGAGGCAATCGGTGCATGGAAAGATGTCCGTTTGAAGGAGTTGAAAAATCAGCAGGAAATTTTGCGGCTGTATTTGGAAAATACGTTTCGGGAACGCCGCGAGATGATTGACGGTTTATTTGATGCACTGGACAAAGGGATTGAGGCCGGCAATATCAATGTTATTGATACGGCAATAAACGGCATTGTGAATATTGCCAAGGACTCTCCGCTGCAACAGGTCGATAAGCTAATTTTGTCACTGAAAAACGATGATGTAAAGGTGATTGAGTTTTGACCTCCGAACCCTTTCCTTGTTCCGCCTGCGGTTTGTGTTGTCAAAGGGTCAGTCTAAGCGAACAAACCGCATGGCTGGATCGCGGAGACGGTATATGTCAACATTTTAATGAAAATACAATGTTGTGTTCTATCTATGCAACTCGCCCTTTGGTTTGCCGTGTGGAGGATTATTACCGCGCCCATTTATCTGAACAAATATCTTGGCAGAACTTTATACGGATTAATGTAGAAGTTTGCAGAAAGTTTCAATCGAATAAGTAAGGCTTTTCTGTTTATGGGAGTGCCGTCTGAAAACTTTTCAGACGGCCTTTCCTATTTTAAACCAACCTACCTTCACTCCTTCGGTGCAGGAGGTTCAATTTGCTCTTTCCAGCCGCATTCTTTTTGCGGGCAGACTTTTTCCACACCCCAGCGTTTGGTGGTTTTGATGGTCAAAACCGGCCATGCGCATTTTGGACAGGTTTCTGCAATGGGCGGGTTCCAAGTGGCGTAGTTGCAGTCAGGATAAGTGCTGCAACTGTAAAATAGTTTGCCGTAACGGGATTTACGTTCGACGAGGTTGCCTTTTTTGCATTGCGGGCATTGGACGCCGGTATCTTTCGGTTTTTCCAGCGGCTCGACGTGTTTGCATTTCGGATAGTTGGCGCAACCGATGAATTTGCTGCCGGTACGGCTGTATTTGTACACTAGACGACCGCCGCATTTAGGGCATTCGCGTCCGTCGAGTTCAGCTTGCTCTGCTTCCGCTTTGGCAATACGTTCGGCGGCTTCTTCGGCGGTTTCGTTAACGTTGCGGGTGTAGCTGCACTCGGGATAACCGGCACACGCAACGAAACGACCCATTTTGCCAAATTTGATTTGCAGTTTGTGTTCGCCGCATTTCGGGCAGGTTTCGTCGAGTTCCTGCGTGGTAAATTTGGCGCGTTCGATACCCTCTTTTTCTTCTACTTGCTTGATAAATGGTTTCCAGAATTTATCCATCACGGGAATCCATTGGCGTTTGCCGTTGGCAATTTCGTCAAGCTGGTCTTCAAGTTTGGCAGTAAAGTGGTAATCGACATATTGGGCGAAGTGTTCGGTCAGGAATTTATTGACGATGTCGCCTGTGTCGGTGGGCATAAAGCGTTTTTGCTCAAGGGTAACGTATTCGCGGTCTTTGAGCGTGGAGATGATGCTGGCGTAGGTCGAGGGGCGGCCGATGCCGTATTCTTCTAGGGCTTTAACCAGCGTGGCTTCGTTGTAGCGCGGCGGCGGGGTGGTGAAGTGTTGCTCGCCGTAGAGTTTGTCCACAGGCAATTTGTCGCCTTCGCTCATTTCGGGCAGTTTTTTGCTGTCTTCGCCTTCTTCATCATCGCTGCTTTCTTCGTAAACGCTGAGGAAGCCTGCGAAGGTTTGCACTTGTCCGGTTACGCGGAACACGCCTTTGCTGACGGTAATATCGACGGTGGTTTGGTCGAATTTGGCGGGCGTCATCTGACAGGCAACGGTACGTTGCCAAATCATTTGATAGAGTTTGAACTGGTCTGCGCTCAGGAAGGGTTTGACGCTTTCGGGCGTGCGGTACACGGAAGTCGGACGGATCGCTTCGTGGGCTTCTTGGGCGTTTTTGGATTTGGTTTTGTACTGCTTGGCCGAACTTGGCAGATATTCTTTGCCGATTTTGTTTTCGATGTAATGGCGGATTTCGGTTAACGCTTCATCGGCCAAATTCACGCTGTCGGTACGCATATAGGTAATCAGACCAATGGCGCCCTGCCCTACGTCTATACCTTCGTAAAGCTGCTGGGCGGTACGCATGGTGCGGTCGGTGGTAAAGCCGAGTTTGCGCACGGCATCCTGCTGCATGGTAGAAGTGGTGAACGGCGCGGCAGGATTGCGGCTGCGCTTTTTCTTTTCAATGGCGGTAACGACGGCCTCTTTGCCTTCGAGTTCTTTCAATACGTCGGCTTGCGCGGCTTCGTTCGACAGGTCGAATTGTTCGAGTTTCGCACCGTTGTATTGGGCCAGTTTGGCGGTAAACTTACTGCGGCCTTTGTGGCTGTCGAGATGTACCGTCCAATATTCCTGCGCTTCAAACGCGCGGATTTCGTTTTCGCGCTCACAAATCAAACGCAAAGCAGGGCTTTGTACACGGCCTGCGCTCAAACCGCGACGGATTTTTTTCCACAACAATGGTGAGAGGTTGAAACCGACCAGATAGTCCAAAGCACGGCGGGCTTGTTGCGCATCGACCAAGTCCATTTCGATTTCGCGCGGATGGGCAACCGCATCGAGCACGGCGTTTTTAGTGATTTCGTGGAACACGACACGCTGCGGCTTGATGTTTTTCAAGCCGCGTTTGGATTTAAGGATTTCTAAAAGATGCCAAGAAATGGCTTCGCCTTCCCTATCCGGGTCGGTTGCGAGGTAGATGTTTTCAGCTTCTTTGGCACCGGCAACGATGGCATCGACGTGTTTGCTGTTGCGGCTGATCAGTTGGTATTTCATGGCAAAGCCATTGTCGGGATCGACTGCTCCGCTTTTGGGAACCAAATCGCGGACGTGGCCGTAAGACGCCAAGATTTCAAAATCACCGCCCAGATATTTTTTCAGGGTTTTGGCTTTGGACGGGGATTCGACGATTAATAAGTTTTTCGCCATTGTTGTTCTCTTTTGGATGTATTGGATTTATGTTTCAGACGGCCTTTATTATTGAGGCCGTCTGAAAAAAGGTTTAGTGCATCACGTTTTGTCCGGTCAACGCACTCATCAAGTCGTCGCCAATCAGGACGGGTAGCTCGCTCTTGTGCATCCACAACACCAGCAATACCAACACTTTGGCGGTATCGAGGGTAATTTCGTCCGATGGAATATGCATCAGGGCGTGAATGACGATTTCGCGTTGCTCATAAGTAATTGCGTGTTCGGTAACCAAATACTGCATCAAGCCCATGACTTCCTGCGGCAGGTTTTCAGCTTCTTCACGGCAGAATACGCGCAGGGAATCGCTGTTAAACGGCTCGGCATAGAATTCGGACGTATTGAACAAGACTTCCATCATCATTAATGTATTGCCGATTTCCGTAGCATCAAAACCCGCATCTTCCAAGAGGCGACCCAAATCCTCCGGAGGCGGACAATTGTCGAAATCTTGGAAGTGTTCGATTAAATAGGCAATGACTTCGGTCATGCTGGTTCCTTAAATATAGATAATTTATGCTTTGACACGCTGATAACGGCCGCCCGGTAAGGCGGCAACGATACCGTCAAGTTCGTATTCCAAAAGCTGTGCGTACACGTCTGCCGCTGCCGTATTGGTTTGTTGCGCCAAAATATCGGGATGTATCGGGTCGTAACCCATTGCTTCCAATAAAGCGCTTGTTGATGGGGCGGCAGGTAGGTTTTCAGACGGCCTTTGCGGTTCATCCGCTATTGTTTTGGGTTGCAGACGTTTGGTTTGATCGTTTTTTGGTTTGACCGTCTTATTTATAGAATATGATGGAACAGGCGTATTTTGCAATAGCTGCGGACACTCATGGAGAATATCGTCCAAACATTCAACCAACTTTGCCCCGTCTTTAATCAGCTTGTGGCAGCCTTTGCTGTGCGGATTGTCTATCGAACCGGGTATCGCCATCACTTCGCGCCCCATTTCCGCCGCCAGCTTGGCAGTAATCAATGAGCCGGATTCCAATGCCGCCTCGACCACCAATGTCAGCTGCGATAACGCGGCAATCAAACGGTTGCGGCGCGGAAAGTTGCCTGCAAACGGACGCGTGTCCAAAGGGAACTCGCTGACAATCAATCCTTTTTCAGCAATTTCATAAGCAAGGTTTTTATTGGACGGCGGATAAATGCGGTCTATACCGGTTCCCCAGACGGCAATGGTACCGCCATCTGCCTGCAATGCGCCCTGATGGGCGGCGGTATCGATACCCAAAGCCATACCCGATACGACGGGAATGCCTTTTTCACTCAACGCCCTGCCGAAATCTTTGGCAATCCGCATTGCCTGCGGCGTGGCATGGCGGCTGCCGACAATCGCGGCAGAAGGTGTGTGCAACAACTCTGCATTACCGCGTAAAAACAAAACCGGCGGCGCGGTAATACCTTGCGTCAGCATTTCGGGGAAATCATCATCTTGCAGCAGCAACAGACGGCAACCGTCCTGCATTTCCCATTTTAAAGCGGCTTCGGCAGACTGCTGCGCCAAAGCCCGTTTGTTCGCATTGCGCCACGATTCGGCAGCCTGTTTATGGCGCACCAACGCGGTAATTTTGTCTGCCGGCGCGCTCAAGGCTGCTTGTGCACTACCGAATTGCTGCAACAGCACCAAAAAACTTTCTGCGCCGATATAAGGCGTAAATGCCAGTTGCAACCAAGCAAAACGCTCGTTTTCCGTCATCAATCTGTTCCCTTTTCGTAATGTTTTTTTCAGACGGCCTGAAGTAAATCAAGGCCGTCTGAAAATTTTATTGGTATAAAACTTTTGTCGGCCCAAAATGCAAAACAACAATGCCGAGCCATATCATTATTTTTTATCAAATATTGCTTATCCAAGCAAACCGTCAAATGACGATGCCGTCTGAAAAACCTGATGGCTTTCAGACGGCCTCTTTTGTGTTTGAACCGATATTGCGCTTATTCGTCGGATTTGTCGGCGCTGCGGCGCGATACGCTGATACCCAGTTGTTTGAGTTTGCGGTAAAGGTGTGTACGCTCCAAACCGACCTTTTGCGCCACGCGGCTCATATTTTGGCCTTCTTGGGCGATATGGTACTCAAAGTAGCGGCGCTCGACTTCTTCCCTCAATTCGCGCAAAGGCATATTGAAATTGAAGCCGCCGATGATTTCTGTCGCCGTCGCGTTTTCCTTCTGACCCAAAGCCACGGCAACAGCCTGCTCGTCCACTTCTTTGCCGTCCGATTCCAACATGATGTTTTTTACCGTTTCGGCAAGCTGGTCGTAATTGCCCGGCCAATCGTATTGGCGCAAAACCACCAACGCGCTGTCGCTGAATTTTACCGGCTGGATTTTTTGACTTTCGGCCAAATCGGTCATAATGCGGTTGATTAAAAAGACGATGTCGTCCGGTTGGCTGCGCAAAGAAGGAACATTGATGCGCTCTTTCAACAGCTCCGCCAGTCGGCCGGCAACGACGTCATCGGCGCTCTCACCGCGTTTAAAGCCGCATGAAGCAATCACACGGACATTGTAGCGGTCGGCTTTTTCCAGCAAGAAAGCAATGCCGTTTTGGATATTTTTGCTGTAACGGGCAATATCGCCGACATACAAAATGCCGCCTGATGCCTTTTGCAACAGCTCCATCGGCGTATCGACAATGTGTTCGACACGGTCGGTTGTCACCCAAGGCGTACCGCTTTTATGCAGATAGCGGGCGACAATCTCAAACGGCGAGCCAGCCTCACCGGCCAACAACAGCGGGCGGTTGTGTTTGGCGGCCGCTTCAATGCTACCGTTCATTTCTTGAATAATGGGGCTGTTGCCCAGTTTGTCCAAAGTCATGCCGGAGGCCGTCTGAACTTCGCCATGTTTCAAGGCGCGTTCTACTGCGGACAAGAGTTTTTGCAGGGCAATCGGTTTTTCCAGAAAATCGAGCGCGCCGATTTTGGTGGCTTCAACCGCAGTGTCAATGCTGGCATGGCCGCTCATCATCACCACAGGCATATTGAGTTG
>NZ_JBQCTZ010000156.1:0-8160 GCF_051963715.1 Neisseria sp. P0001.S005
GCGACAGAACCCGGCTTACCGTCCGAGCTGTATGTCCCCATACCGCGGCAGGTTTTTAAAACCTGCCGCATTTTTATAGAAATAAAAAGGCCGTCTGAAACCTGAATCTTGGTTTCAGACGGCCTTTTTTAAAACCGCTGTTTATGGACGGTATTCCGGTTTCATGCCGTTGGGCAGGAGCTGCCATACATAGCCGGTGGTTTTCATTTTGCCGGCCACTTCGCCTGCTTCGTCGCCATAACCCCAGAAATAATCCACACGGACCGCGCCTTTAATCGCGCTGCCGGTGTCTTGCGCCATAATCAGGCGGTTGAGGGCTTTTTTGGTGATCGGGTGGGCAGTGGCGACAAATAATGGTGCGCCAAGCGTGATGTAGTGACGGTCGATGGCACCGGCGTATTCGCCCATCAATGGCGTACCCAATGCGCCCACCGGGCCGGAATCGCCGCTGCCGGTCAGCTCGCGGAAGAAAACGTAGCTTGGGTTTTGCCCCAAAACTTCGGCAAGGCGGCCGGGGTTTTGCTTCATATAGGCCTTGATGCCCTGCATGCTGGTCTGACCCAGCGGCAGATAGCCTTTGTCCGCCATATAGCGGCCGATGGAAACATACGGATGCTCGTTTTTATCGGCAAATCCGACACGGATGTATTTGCCGGACGGGGTTTTCAGACGGCCTGAACCTTGAATGTGCATAAAGAAAAGTTCGACCGGATCATCTGCATAACCCAAAATCGGCGCTTTGCCGTTAAGCGCGCCGCCGTTGATTTGGCTGCGGGTGTAGTAATGAACGAAACGGCTGCCTTCAAAACGGCCTTTCAGCGCGGTGCTGCGTGCTGTAATCGGGAATCTGGACAAGTCGGCCGTGTATGCGCCGCTGTTGTCGATGACGCCGCTGTTTGGACCGGTTTGGCGGATGCGGACGGTCGCTTTGCTGCCCCTCAAGTTTGCAGCCAGCGGAACGGAAACAAAATCGTTCGGAATGCCGTAAATAGGGAAACGGGATTGGCTTGTGGATTTGTCGTCGCCGTGCAGGACCGGTTCGTAATAGCCGGTAATGGTACCGGCAGGATTGCCGCCGTTATCGACGCGCCATGCGGTGAAATAGCGCTCGAAAAAGTGCTTGGCTTGGAAATGGTGCGCCGGCGTTTGCATGGCTTGGATACAAACGTCCTGCCAGCCTTGGCGGTTTTTAAGTTTTTCACAGCCTAAACGGAAAGACTGCAGGCTTTTGGTAAAGTGTTGGAGGTCCCAGTGCGGCAGTTCGTTGTAGGAAACAACGGTGTAGTTTGCTCCTCCCCCGCTCACAATCGTGCCGACGGGGTCAGGTGTACCGGTGGGGCGGTCAGGACCCTTTATAACGCTGGTGTCGGTTTCGGGAAGATTTTTAATGCTTTTGCTCGGACAGGCGGCAAGAATGGCTACGGCAATGCTGACGAGCGTGATGCGGTACAGGTGTTTTTTCATGGAATCAATAGCGTGTCGAAAGGCCGTCTGAAAGCTATTTTTCAGACGGCCTATGTTGGAAAGTGCTGATTTTAACACAAAAAAGCCATTTATCGGCGCGGCGGTAATTTGACAACAACCGTATCGGCCAGCATATCGTAGAGCGTGCGGCGGTCGCGTTTGACGGAGAAGAGCAGGACAAAGTTGGCAAGAAATGCCAGCAGGTTGATGGCGCTTTCTCCGTTTTCACCTGCTATAAGACCGATAATGGCAGCAATAATGGCAACCAAAACCGACCATGCGATTTCGCGTACCAAAACCGTACCGACAAAACCGGGATTACGTCCGTCAGTTTTTAACACCCTGATTTTCATAATTTTCTTACCTAATGACTGCCCATCCCTGCTCATATAGTAGATTTGGACGACGCTATAAACCAAAATGGCGGCCAACCCGATCCAAAACGATGCCATACCTGCCAACAGTCCGAATATTTCCTCACTGTCGCCGATTCTGCCTTCATGCTTGACGGCGAAGATAATCAGTCCGACAAACGGCACCAACAAAACCAAAAAGGTAAACAATTGGTTCAGCAGGGCCGCAAGTATCCTGTCTCCGGCACCGGCAACCGTTACCTCGATTTCCTGAATGTCAGACCTGCCGACACCGGCCGCACCGATATAGTTATTTCTTTCTTCCATGTTTCTTCCTGATAATTGTTCTTAACTGACCCCGATTCTACCGTCCTGACACCAAAAACGCCAATATTTAAAGAAATCCCGATAAAGAACTTTACATTTTCTTAAGACGGCGTTAAAACACTTCCTTTACGCAATACATAATTTTGTTAACGATTTTCCTCAAGGAGCAACACATGAAAGTAGGTTTCGTCGGCTGGCGCGGCATGGTCGGTTCGGTTTTGATGCAGCGTATGCAAGAAGAAAACGACTTCGCCCATATTCCCGAAGCGTTTTTCTTTACCACTTCCAACGTCGGCGGCGCTGCCCCTGATTTCGGTCAGGCAGCCAAAACATTGTTGGATGCCAACGATGTTGCCGAATTGGCAAAAATGGACATCATCGTTACCTGTCAGGGTGGCGATTACACCAAATCCGTCTTCCAACCCCTGCGCGACAGCGGCTGGAACGGCTACTGGGTTGACGCGGCTTCTTCCCTGCGCATGAAAGACGATGCGATTATCGTCCTCGACCCTGTCAACCGCAACGTCATCAACAACGGCCTCAAAAACGGCGTGAAAAACTACATCGGCGGCAACTGTACCGTTTCCCTGATGCTGATGGCTTTGGGTGGCCTGTTCCAAAACGATTTGGTCGAATGGGCAACCAGCATGACCTATCAAGCCGCTTCCGGCGCGGGTGCGAAAAACATGCGCGAACTCATCAGCGGCATGGGCGCGATTCACGCCAAAGTGGCAGACGAGCTTGCCGATCCTTCCAGCGCGATTCTCGACATCGACCGCAAAGTGTCCGATTTCCTGCGCAGCGAAGGCTATCCGAAAGCCAACTTCGGCGTACCGCTCGCCGGCAGCCTGATTCCGTGGATTGACGTGGACTTGGGCAACGGCCAGTCCAAAGAAGAATGGAAAGGCGGCGTGGAAACCAACAAAATCCTCGGCCGCAGCGACAATCCGACCGTAATCGACGGCTTGTGCGTACGCATCGGCTCTATGCGATGCCACAGCCAAGCCCTCACCCTGAAACTGAAAAAAGACCTGCCCGTTTCCGAAATCGAAGCCATCTTGGCAGGTGCAAACGACTGGGTGAAAGTTATCCCTAACGAAAAAGAAGCCAGCATACACGAGCTGACACCCGCCAAAGTTACCGGCACGCTGTCTGTTCCTGTCGGCCGTATCCGCAAACTGGAAATGGGCGGCGAATACATCAGCGCATTCACCGTTGGCGACCAACTCTTGTGGGGCGCTGCCGAGCCGTTGCGCCGCGTATTGCGCATTATCTTGGGCAGCCTGTAATTTAAGTTGGCATGAAAAAAGCAACGGTTTGAGCCGTTGCTTTTTTTGTCACAACAAGGCCGTCTGAACCTTTCAGACTGCCTTGTTTCCTATTCTTTCTTACCGGCCAAACCGATTTCTTTAGTGGAATCGCCAACTTTGATTTGCGCCTTACCGGCAATTTCTTCAGCCTGCGGACCGAAGAGTTTCAAATCATAACGGCCGTTTTCCACGCCATTCAAACTGGTTTTACCGCTGATGGCGGCTTTACCATTGTTATTGGCAATGCCTGCGGCAAGCAGGTCGACATTATTGTGGGAAGCCATGCTGCTGATTTTGCCGTAACCTTGTTTTTTATCGAAATCGACGGTGTATTTCAGACGGCCGCTGCGGTCATCGCCGTTAAACGCAATGCCCGAATACTGATAGCTGCCTTGTTTGGGCAAATTGCGGTAAGCGGTTTCATCGCCTTGGACTTCGCCGACGGTGAATGTGTATGTATCGAGGTTTTGCAGCTTGCCCGCATCATCGGCTTTTTGTTTGGCGTAACGCGCGGCAACAGCGGAATAATTTTGTTTATACACTTGGAAGTCGCCCGTTTCCAAAGTGATGACTTGGCCGTTTACCTTAATTTTTTGGGCGTAGTCGTAAGAGGATACTTTATCGGTTTTCAAAAAGCCGGTATCGAGTTTGCTGCCTTTTTGCAGGGTTTGCGTTTTACCGTTGGCCGTCAGCTCCAACGTACCGTTTTCAGGGACAGATTCGTTCAATTCAATGGACAACACGCCTTTCGGATGCGGATTGAGCGGTTTGGTCAGGGCATTCGACAAGCCGCTTGTTGCGCCACCGCAGGCAGCCAACATCAAAGACAGGGAAGCAGTCAAAGCAGAAATGCGGAGGGTTCTCATCATTTTTTCCTTTCCTTTTTATTTGGTATGATATTTATCATATACCTAAAAAAATAAACAATAAATGATTTTTGTCAAAATTAAGCATTTTAAATATCTATTTCATAAATATTAAACATTTTTAAAACAACGGATATTCCGTTAATCCAGCATCCCTTCCGCTATAATCATTTTATTTTGCAAACGGACTTCATCATGCCGAAAATCACCCTTATCGCCGCCTACGCCGCCCGCCGCTGTATCGGCATCAACAACACCATGCCTTGGCATTTGCCCGAGGATTTTGCCTTTTTCAAATCCTACACCACCGGCAAACCCGTCATTATGGGCCGCAAAACATGGGAGTCGCTGCCGTGCAAACCGCTGCCCGGCCGTCAAAACATCGTCATCACCCGCCAAGATTATCAGGCCGAAGGCGCGCAAACGGCAGCCTCTTTGGAAGATGCGCTGGCTTTGTGTCAGGATGCGGAAGAAGTCATCATCATGGGCGGCGCGCAAATTTATGCACAAGCCCTGCCGATTGCCACCGATTTGCGTTTGACCGAAGTCGGTTTAGATGTGGATGGCGATGCGTTTTTTCCTGAGTTTTCCACAGAAACATGGAAAGAAGCCTCTCGGGAAAAACATGTTTCCGCCAAAGGCATCGAATACGCGTTTGTGCATTATGTGAAGGCATAATCCGACAACGCAAAGGCCGTCTGAAACCCTGTTTTTCAGGTTTCAGACGGCCTTTTTATTTCGTTTGTTTACGGCATGCCGTTTAAGCCGTTTTGTTTTTCAAAGGCAGCTTGATATGCGGTTTGGCCGGCTTGGGCGCTTCTTTCAATCCAAGTTCGATTTGCTGCTCTTCGCTCAACAAATTGCTCCAGTCGCCTTTTTTATACCAGTCGCGGCCGTCCAACTCGATAGGATGTTGGATGCGCTCGCAACCGTTGCCGCATTGCAAATCGTCTTCTTTGCAGTATTTGTCGCAACCCCAGCAGATACGCTCGGGATTTTTCGGGAAAATGGGAAATTTCTTGGCCATGGTGTGCTTCTTTTGTTTGTGTGCGGTATGGGCAGAATTATAAGTGATTTGAATGGGGCTGGCGGCGAGTTTATCGTGTTTTACGCTGATTTTTTAAGATGTGTTAACCTTTCAGACGGCCTATACTGTGAAAACTATCCCTATGCGGTACAACAAGAGGACCTGATATGAACATATGCCGTCTGAAGCCTGAATTTGTCGAGCCTTTAGCCCTCGCGCTGTTTGAGGAATGGCACGATTTTGCGCCGTGGTCGTCTCTAGACAAAATCCGTGCGTATTACGCGCAGTGCCTCGATGGGGATAATTTGCCGCTGGCGTTTGCGGCTGTGGATAACGAAGGGCGGCTGATGGGTTCGGCGGCATTAAAGCGGTTTGATATGGCGTGTTTTCCCGAATACGAATATTGGCTGGGCGATGTGTTCGTTTTGCAGCAGTTTCGCGGTTTGGGCGTAGGCAGGCAGCTGGTTTCGTTTTGTCTGGATAAAGCACGCGAACTGGGTTTTCCGTATCTGTTTCTCTATACGCCGGATGTGCAGGCCGTGTATGAAAAGTTCGGCTGGAAGGAAATCACGCAGACTTGGCACAACGGGGAAACCGTATCCGTCATGAAATTGGATTTATAGCTTGAAATGAATAAAAGGCCGTCTGAACATTTGGTTCCAGACGGCCTTTACCTTTTGAACAATCCACAACTACCCTATCCGTTTAAACGGCGGCAGACAGGCCAATAATTGTTGGCCGTAGCGTTGCGTTTTGACGCGGTTGTCGAGGATGGTGACGCGGCCGTAATCCTGTTCGGTACGGATAAGGCGACCAACGGCTTGGATCAGTTTGATGCTGGCTTCGGGAACGGTGATTTCGATAAAAGGATTGCCGCCACGTTGTTCAATCCAACGGTTTTGGGTTTTCTCGATAGGATTGTCCGGCATGGCAAACGGCAGCTTGGCAATAATGACTTGCACGCAGGCCGTACCGGGCAGGTCGAGGCCTTCGGCAAAACTGTCGAGGCCGAAAATAATGCTGGCTTTGCCTTCGGCAATGGCTTGATGGTGTCTTTGTAAAAGAACAGCCTTGGGCAACTCGCCCTGCACAAGCAGAAGCGGCAAGTATTCGTCAGGCAGGCGCAAGGCGACATCCTGCATTTGTTTACGCGAGGAAAACAGCACCAGCGTGCCGATGGCTTCAACCGGTGAAACCAACTTCGGCAACCATTCGACAATGGCGGCCGTATGCGCATCAGGGTCTTTGGGGCTGGCATGAACCGGCGGAATATACAGCTCGCCTTGCGTATCGAAATTAAATGGGCTTTCCAAAGCAAGCGTGGTGGTTTCGGGCAACCATAATAGGCCGGTTTGGCGCAAAATCAGGTTGAAGCTACCGAGCGATTGCAGGGTGGCCGAAGTCAACACCGCGCCTGCCGCGCGCCGCCACAGGCTGTTGGCAAGATGGGATGCGCTGCTGATGGGGCTGGCGTTAAAAATGTAGTCGTTTTTGTCGTCGGCACGGCGGGTTATCCATTTCGCCAACGGCTCTTCGCCCTCAATGGGAACGGTGGAAAGCAAATCCCAAACCGCACTGATTTGTTCGATACGGGCGATAAAAAGGCCGAACTCGCTGGTCAGGCGGTCGAGGAGTGCACCGTCCTGCTCTTTTTCGCGGCGCGCGGCGGAAAGCGCATCGTTCAAGCCGACAACATGTTTGAGCAGGCTGCGCGCGGCAATGGCCGTATTGGAAACTGTGGTTTCCAGGCCTTCAGGGATTTTGCCGTCTTCCCACAACCAAGTCGGTTCGTTGTGTTTCCGCCTGTCATTTTCAGACGACCCCAGACTTAAAGACGGCTCTTCCGCCAAATGGAACTGCCATTCGTGCAAACTGTCGAGCAAAGATGTGGCAGCTTCGTCGGCAAGGTTGGCAAGTTCGGCTTTATCGGTAAGCGCGGCAATTTTGCCGGTCAGCTGCGGCAGTTTTTCCAGCGTCCAAACGGCAATATTCCATGAATGTTCGGCGGCAAAGCGGCTGAGGGCTTTTTTGGGCAGGTGGTGCGCTTCGTCTATGCAATAGAAACTGTTTTCGGGCGCAGGCAGAATCACGCCGCCACCCATGCTGATGTCGGCAAGCAGAAGATCGTGGTTGGCAACGACGACATCGACAGTTTCCAAGACATCACGTGCCAGGTAAAACGGACATTCCGCACGGTTGGGACAGGCGGCTTTCAGGCAGCCGTGGCGGTCGTTGGTAACTTTGAGCCAAATCGTATCATCGATTTTTTCCGGCCAAGCGTCGCGGTCGCCATTAAAGCGGCGGGCGGAAAATTCATCGGCAATGTCGCGCAGCAGGTTCAATTCTTCCGGCTTGGGTTTGCTGTCCCACAACACTTCCGGCGCTTCAAAACCAAGCAGGTTTTGCTGGGCGTTGTTTTGAGTCAGTTGATAGAGTTTGTAGGGGCAAAGATAACGGCCGCGCCCTTTGGCAAGCGCAAAGGTCAGCTCCAAACCGCTTTTTTCGACCAGAAACGGCAAATCGCGGTCAACCAACTGCTCCTGCAAAGCCACCGTCGCGCTGCTGACAATCAGCCGTTTGCCGCGCGTTTGCGCCATGATGCCTCCGGCCAAAAGATAGGCCAACGATTTACCCACGCCGGTCGGTCCTTCGATCACGGCAATGCTCTCTCCCTCGCGTTTAGGCGCTTCTTCGCCTTCTTCACGCGTCAACGTCCGCGAAAAAGCGTTGGCAATAGCCGCAATCATTTCCCGCTGCGAAGCGCGCGGACGGAAACCGGGCAGGTTTTTGCCGATGTTTTGGTAATGGTCGCG
>NZ_JBQCTZ010000157.1:0-8088 GCF_051963715.1 Neisseria sp. P0001.S005
GGAACATTACTAGTGAATATTATAAAAAAGTAGAATAATTCATTTAGTGATTGATTATATTGAATAAAAACATGATTTCTTATTGAACTTTTTTACAACATATTGATTTGGTTTTAAAAAGGGAATTATGTAAGTATTTGGCGTTAATCAAAAAACTTGTTTTGAGCTTTGAGAAGAGATAATCAATAGAAAAAGGCCGTCTGAATGTTCAGACGGCCTTTTTTCAAAAAGTTACTTATTTGGTTGCAGAAGCAGTAGAGGCAGCTTCGGCTTGAGCACCTGCTGCTGCGTTTTCACCCCATGCCGCAGGGTATTTGTAACCGGCAAAGCGTTTTTGTGAGTAGGCTTTGAACTCGTCAGAGTTGTAGGCTTCGGTTACATCTTTCAGCCATTGGCTGTCTTTGTCGGCAGTGCGGACGGCAGACCAGTTAACGTAGGCAAAGCTTGGCTCTTGGAACAGGGCTTCAGTCAGTTTCATGCCGCTGCTCATGGCGTAGTTGCCGTTAACGACGGCAAAGTCAACGTCGGCACGGCTGCGTGGCAGTTGGGCGGCTTCAAGTTCTACGATTTGGATGTTTTTTGGATTTTCGGCAATATCGTTTTTAGAAGCAGTCAGCGGATCAACGTCGGCTTTCAGTTTAATCCAGCCCAATTCGTTCAACATAACCAATGCACGGGCAAAGTTGGATGGGTCGTTAGGTGCAGAAACGCTGACGCCGTCTTTCACTTCGTCCAAAGATTTCAGTTTGCCAGGGTACAGGCCCAAAGGTGCGGTCGGTACTTGGAAGGCCTCAACGATGTCCAGTTTGTGTTCTTTTTTGAAGTCGTCCAGATAAGGTTTGTGTTGGAAGATGTTGATGTCCAACTCGCCTTCAGCCAAAGCAAGGTTGGGGCGCACATAGTCGGTGAACTCGATCAGTTTGACTTTATAGCCTTTTTTCTCCAAAGCCGGTTGGATTTGGTCTTTTACCATATCGCCGAAGTCGCCGACGGTTGTACCGAAGACGATTTCTTTTTTCTCTGCACCGTTGTCGGCAGAAGAAGCGGCAGAAGCAGCAGGCGCGCTGTCTTTTTGACCGCCGCAGGCAGCCAGTACGATAGCCAGCGCAGCGGCTGAAAGGGTTTTGAAGAATGTGTTGATTTGCATATTTTGCTCCTGATGGATGATAAAACGGTTTCAGACGGCCTCAAGCTGCCACCGTCAAAAAAAGAGGGATTGTAAATCTATTTTGGAAATATGAGGATGTTTTTTGTAAATTTATTTGGAATATATATCCTAATATGTTCTAAATAGATAACAGGCCGTCTGAAAAATAGTAAGTCCATTTCAGACGGTCTGGTTTGTTTAACGTTTATCCAGTTTGCGTGCCAGTCTGTTGCCGATACCTTGAATCAGGATAACGAGTAAAACCAGGATGGCAACAATGAAGATGATGACTTCCATTTGATAGCGGTAGTAGCCGTAACGGATGGCAAGGTCGCCCAAACCGCCGCCGCCAATCATGCCTGCTGCCGCGCTGTACGACAGAAGGCCGATAGCCAGTACGGTAATGCTGGAAACCATACCTGCGCGCGCCTCATTCAAAAGCACTTTGCAGATGATGCTCATGGGTGAGGCTCCCATTGCGGAGGCTGCCTCAATCACGCCTCTGGGCACTTCGCGCAGGTTTTGCTCGACCAGACGGGCAAAATAGAACAGGCCGGATACGCTCAATACCAATGAGGCGGCAACCGGGCCGATGGTCGTACCGATGATGGCGCGTGTAACAGGAATCATGGCAATCATCAGGATGACGAAAGGGAATGCGCGCATTAGGTTGACCAGGTTGTCCAAAAATAAATTCAGCTGTTTGTTGTAGTGCAACTGATGACTTGACGTCACAAACAGCAATACGCCCAAAATCGTACCGAAGATAACGGCGAAAGTAGTCGATAGGCCGACCATAATAAAGGTTTCGCCTAAGGCTTGGATAATTTCGCCTTTCATGCTGACGATGGTCTCAACAGCACTTTCAAATGTTAAATCTGCCATATTAGTCCTCTCGAATCAGCTCTTGCCCGATTTCGGATTGGGCATGGATTTGGTTGCCGTGTACTTCAACGATTTCCAGCAGACGGCCTTTGTCCAAGAGGGCGGCGCGGTCGCACAGGCGGCGGATAACGCTCATTTCATGGGTAACGATGACGATGGTTACGTTGAAACGTCGGTTGATATCTTCCAAACACTTCAAAACGCTGCGCGTAGTGGCAGGATCGAGGGCGGAAGTAGGTTCGTCGGCGAGGATGACTTGAGGTTGCGGTGCAAGCGCACGGGCAATGCCGACACGTTGTTTTTGACCACCGGAAAGTTGGGATGGGTAATGGTTGGCACGGTTTTGCAAATCGACGATTTCCAAACATTCTTCAACACGCGCTTGGATTTTTTTAGACGGCCATTTGGCAATTTCTAAAGGAAAGGCGACGTTTTCGGCAACGGTACGGTTGCTTAATAGGTTGAACTGTTGGAATACCATGCCGATGTTTTGTCTGGCGTGGCGCAGTTGCGTGGCGTTGAGCGCGGTCAGTTCTTGGCCGCACACGCTGACTGTACCTGTATCCGGACGTTCCAATAAATTAATCAGGCGCAGCAGGGTAGATTTGCCTGCGCCGGAATAGCCCATCAGGCCAAAGATTTCACCTTGTTTAATTTCGAGGCTGGTCGGCTCAACGGCGACAAAGTCTTTGTTGTCGCGTGTTTGATAGTGTTTGGAGACGTGATCCAGAATAATCATGGTTTATCCGTGTTTTCTTTAATTCGTGTGGCCATCAGGGTGTGCAGACGGCGGTTGTCGGCGCGTGCGACGGTAAATTGCAGGCCGCCGATAATGACTTTTTCGCCGCGCACGGGCAGATGTCCCAACTCTTGAATGACCAGGCCGCCGATGGTATCGGCTTCTTCACTGCTGTATTCCGTACCGAAGAAGGTGTTGATGTCTTCGATTTCGGTTGCGGCGTGGATGCGCCAGCGTTCGGAAGAAACGGCGTGGATATTGTCGGCGCTGTCGTCTTCGTCAAATTCGTCTTCGATTTCGCCGACGATTTGCTCGATGATGTCTTCAAAGGTGACCAGGCCGGATGTGCCGCCGTATTCGTCGATGACAATCGCCATGTGGTTGCGTTGCTCGCGGAATTCTTTTAAAAGGGAGGCCAGCGATTTGCCTTCGGGAACGAAAACGGCAGGGCGCAAGACGGATTTCAGGTGGAACTGCTCGGGGTTAAACATATATTTGAGCAGGTCTTTGGCGTGCAAAATACCCAAAACTTCGTCTTTGTCTTCGCCGATGACGGGGAAACGCGAATGGGCGGTTTCGATGACGTAGGCCGTGATGCGCTCGATGCTGTCGTTTTCTTTCAATACGTTCATGCGGCTGCGCGTAATCATGGCATCGCGCACTTCCAGCTCGGCAAAGTCCAATACTTTTTCCAGCCGGGTCAGTGTGTCGGCATCAAAAACTTCCTGTTCGTGCGCTTGGCGCAACAGGGTCAATACGTCTTCGGCGGAGTCGGGCTCGCCAGCAAGTCGGGAGATCAGGCGTTCGAAAAACTTGGGTTTCGACTGCGTACCGTCCATTTTAATATTCGTCCTCTTGGTAGGGGTTGGGGAAACCTGCCGCCAGCATCAGGCGGATTTCTTCGGCTTCCATTATTTCGGCTTCATCGTCTTCGATGTGGTCGTAGCCCATCAGGTGTAAAGTGCCGTGTATGGTTAGGTGGGCAAAATGCTGCTCGGGTGTTTTGCCTTGTTCGCTGGCTTCTTTCAAAACCACTTGCGGACAAATCACCAAATCGCCATACAGGCCGTCTGAAAACTGGTCGGGCAGGATTTCGCCTTCGTTGAGCGCAAAACTCAATACATTGGTGGCGTAATCTTTGCCGCGGTAGTCGCGGTTGTAGGCGCGGGCTTCTTCTTCGCCCAGAAGAATCAGGCTGATGTCAGCGCGGCGGTATTCGTTTTTTAAGGCAGACCACGCCCAGCGGTAAAAATCGCGTTCGCTCGGAAGATTGGCGGCGGAAGAGGCGTTTTCAAAGTTCAGATGAAAACGTTGCCGCTGTAAGGATAAAAAAGGATATTTTTTGGCGCGTTTCATGTTGTCCGGAAAATTTGGTTTTTAGGTGTAAATATAACATATTCACCCCCATGCCGTCTGAAAAACCGCCCAAAATATGATAGACTTCATGCCGTTTTCCATCTTTCAGGCAACCATTATGAACCCGAAAAAACTCGTTATCGCCAGTCGCGAAAGCCTGCTTGCCATGTGGCAGGCAAAACACATCCAAGGCCGTCTGAAAGCCCTGTATCCCGATTGCGAGGTCGAGATTTTGGGCATGACCACGCGCGGCGACCAGATTTTGGACAGAACTTTGTCAAAGGTCGGCGGTAAAGGCTTGTTTGTCAAAGAGTTGGAACAGGCTTTGTATGACGGCCGGGCTGATTTGGCCGTGCATTCGATTAAAGACGTACCGATGGATTTGCCTGAAGGTTTCGCGCTTGCAGCTATCGGCGAACGCGCCAATCCGTTTGACGCGTTTGTGTCCAACCAATACGCGCGTTTGGAAGAAATGCCCAAAGGCGCCGTCGTCGGCACATCCAGCCTGCGCCGTGAAGCCCAGTTGCGTGCGCGCTATCCGCATTTGGTTATCAAACCTTTGCGCGGCAATGTGCAAACCCGTTTGTCCAAACTTGATAATGGCGAATACGACGCGATTATCTTGGCCGCCGCCGGTTTGCAGCGTCTGGAATTGGACGAACGCATCCGCATGATTTTGTCGGAATCTGACAGTCTGCCTGCCGCCGGACAAGGTGCATTGGGTATTGAAATTGCAGCGCATCGCGAAGATTTGTATGAAGTCTTAAAGCCGTTGAATCACGATACCACACACGCCTGCGTTACGGCCGAACGTGCGTTGGCGCGTGCTTTGGGTGGAAGCTGCCAAGTGCCGCTGGCCGCATATTGCACTGAAGAAAACGGTTTGCTGACCTTGCGCGGCTTGGTCGGTCATCCTGACGGTTCGGTTATTTTGCAGGCAGACGCGCAAGCCCTAGCCGAATATGCCGATGCTTTGGGTCGCGCTGTCGCCAAAAAACTGGCGGATGATGGTGCGGAAGAATTGATTGCCGCCGTATTGCAAGAACAGGCTTAAATCAGCATAGATCATTTAAAAGGCCGTCTGAATATTCAGACGGCCTTTGTTTTGTTGATGCTTAAGGATTCATAATCCGCGCAACCAAAGCTTTTTCTTTGCCCTGCATATTGGGGATTTTGACCTGAATGCCGTTGCCTGGGGCGACATCGACAGGCTGGCCTTTGCGGGTCATTTGTTCCAACTTGATGGTTTGGTTGCCGCTCGGGTGGATGATTTCGAGTGAATCGCCGATGGCAAAGCGGTTTTTGACTTCGATGGTCGCCCAGCCGTTTTCATCGATTTCGGTAACGTGGCCGACATATTGGCTTTGTTTGGCGATGGAGTGGCCGGTCAGGTAGTTTTGGTAATCCTGAGTTTGGTGGCGCTCGAGGAAGCCGCTGGTGTAGCCACGGTTGGCAAGGCCTTCGAGTTCGCTCAACAGGCCGTAGTCAAACGGACGGCCTGCAACGGCATCATCAATCGCTTTGCGGTAGGACTGGGCCACGCGTGCAACATAATAAAGCGACTTGGTGCGACCTTCGACTTTGAGGCTGTCCACGCCGATTTTGGCCAGTTTCTCAACCACTTCAATACCGCGTAGGTCTTTGGAGTTCATGATGTAGGTGCCGTGTTCGTCTTCCATAATCGGCATCATTTCGCCCGGGCGGTTGGACTCTTCAATCAGGAAAACTTTGTCGGCGTAGGGATGGCGTTTTTGACCATTGATGCCTTCAAAGTTTTGGTTGGCTTCTTCTTGGGCTTTTTCAAAGTTGAAACCTTGCAGAAGTTGGGCGTCGCCCGCATCGCTTTCGACGGCGTTGTGAACCTTGTAGTCCCAACGGCAGGAGTTGGTGCAGGTGCCTTGGTTGGGGTCGCGGTGGTTGAAGTAGCCGGAGAGCAGGCAGCGGCCGGAGTAGGCGATGCACAATGCGCCGTGAATGAAGACTTCGAGTTCGATATCCGGACATTCTTGGCGGATTTCGGCGATTTCTTCCATGCTCAATTCGCGCGACAGAATAATGCGTTCGACGCCGATGTTCTGCCAGAATTTCACGCCCCAATAGTTGGTGGTGTTAGCCTGTACGGACAGGTGAATCGGCATTTCCGGCCATTTTTCGCGCACGGTCATAATCAAACCCGGATCCGCCATAATCAGCGCGTCGGGTTTCATGGCAATCAAGGGCTCCATATCGGAAACAAAGGTTTTGAGTTTGGAGTTGTGCGGCAGCGTATTGACGGTCAGGAAGAATTTTTTGTTGCGCTCGTGTGCTTCTTTAATGCCTTGCTCGAGGACGTCGAGTTTGGCAAATTCGTTGTTGCGGGCGCGCAGGGAGTAACGCGGGCTGCCGGCGTAAACGGCATCTGCGCCGTAATCGTAGGCGGCGCGCATACGTTCAAGGCCGCCGGCCGGTAATAAGAGTTCAGGTGCTTTCATGTTTTATGCTTTTTAAAATGTTTTCAGACGGCCCTCAAGGAAAGAGGGAAGGCCGTCTGAAAGATGTTTGAAGAATGGGCGGATTATCCGCTGTTTTTGCGTTTCGGTCAATTTTGTGTCGGGTTTGCGCTTTGTTTTTTATACGGAAAATGTCTTATATGATGAAAGGTGAAAAGGGGCTGCAATACGTTGGAAATGTAAAAAAACAGGGTTGGGCGGAATAATTTAACAAAAAACCGTTCAAGCAATGTATTTTCTTGTAAAATATCAAGCTTCATTTTAAAAAATATTCGGATTAGTTACCGATTTTGACCGACGGAAGGGTTATGGATTTTCGTTTTGACATTATTTATGAATACCGCTGGATGTTTTTATACGGCGTATTGACGACGCTGGGGCTGACGGTGGTTGCAACGGCAGGCGGCTCAGTTTTGGGTTTGCTGCTGGCATTGGCGCGTTTGATCAATCCGGAAAAAGCCGGTGCACCGATGCGTGCCTTGGCTTGGGTTTTGCGTAAGATTTCTTTTTGGTATGTGACGCTGTTTCGTGGTACGCCATTGTTTGTACAAATTGTGATTTGGGCTTATGTTTGGTTCCCATTTTTTGTTCATCCGGCCGACGGGGTATTGATTAGCGGCGAAGCAGCTGTTGATCTGCGCCGTTCTTATGGTGCGCTGATTGCCGGCTCTTTGGCTTTGGTTGCGAACTCAGGTGCGTATATTTGTGAAATTTTCCGTGCCGGTATCCAGTCAATTGATAAGGGCCAAATGGAAGCTGCGCGTTCTTTGGGTTTGACCTATACTCAGGCGATGCGTTATGTGATTTTGCCGCAAGCTTTGCGCCGTATGTTGCCGCCATTGGCCAGTGAGTTTATTACGTTGTTGAAAGACAGCTCATTGCTTTCCGTCATTGGCGTGGCAGAGTTGGCTTATGTGCAAAGCACGATTACCGGCCGCTATTCTGTCTATGAGGAGCCGCTTTATACAATCGCGCTGATTTATTTGGTGCTGACAAGCTTTTTGGGTTGGGTATTCCTGCGATTGGAAAGCCGTTACAATCCGCAACACCGCTAATCGGTTTGAATCAAAAAAAGGAAGACTTTTTCAAGTCTTCCTTTTTTATTTGCCGTCAATGTCTCAGACGGCCTTGAATCAGAATGCTTCGCCGACTTTGACACCGCCTGCGATGTCTTTAGGCGTTGCCAGTTTGGCAGTTGCTTGTTGGGCGGCTTGGAATGCTTCGGTTGCCATGATGTCGGCAGCTTCTTGTACGGTCAATGTGTTGGCCATGTATTGCCAACGTGCTGCCAAGTCGGCGTTTGCCGGTGCGTGGAAACCGTCTCGTAATTCATCTACCAAGTCAGGACGGTTGCACACCAGTACAATATCGCAGCCTGCTTCAAAAGAAAGGCGGGCGCGTTCTTTAATACCGCCGACACCGCATGCGCCTTCCATGGTCAGGTCGTCTGAAAAGATAACGCCGTTAAATCC
>NZ_JBQCTZ010000158.1:0-8084 GCF_051963715.1 Neisseria sp. P0001.S005
CCTGCGTGGTCAAGATGGCCGTGGGTCAGCCAAATGGCGGTCAGCTTGAGGCCTTTGTTTTGGACTTGTTGCAATAAGTAGGGTACGTCGCCGCCGACATCGGTCAAAACGGCTTCTTTGGTTTCGTCATCCCAAATCAGCGTGCAGTTTTGACGGAAGGGGGTAACGGCATTGATTTCAAATTGGAGTGCCATGGGTGTTCCTGGGAAAGGCTTATTTAATGTTGTTTACGTTTCAGACGGTCTTTTGTTATTATGCACATATAATAAAAAGCAAGTCTGGAAAAGTGTCTTATGAATAATGTAATGCGAACCATGATACCGATTTTTGCGGCTTCTTTCATCTCTGCGGCGTTTGGTGCGGATTTGTTGTTGGCGCAGGAATATAAAAATCAAGATATTGCCGGTTGGGCCATGAGCGAAAAGTTGGATGGCGTACGCGCGTATTGGGACGGCAAGCAGCTGGTCAGTCGTTAGGGCTATGCGTTTACACCGCCCAAAGGTTTTACAGCAGGTTTTCCGCCGTTTCCGATGGATGGCGAGTTGTACAGCGGACGAGGGCGGTTTGAGCAAATTTCCGCGACGGTGCGTTCTGCCTCGGGAAATTGGGACGGCATTCGTTTGCATGTTTTTGATGTGCCGCAGGCGCAGGGCAATCTGTATCAGCGGCTGGAAACGGCTTCGAAATGGCTGAAATCACACCCGTCGGCACGGTTTACAGTTATTCCGCAAGTCAAGGTGCGCGACAAACAGCATGCTTTGGATTTTTTGAAACAAGTTGAAGCGCAGGGTGGGGAAGGGGTGATGCTGCGTCAACCTGAAGCCCGTTATGCAAGCGATAGAAATGGTCAGCTGTTGAAGCTGAAAAGTGAATATGATGATGAATGTACAGTGACGCGTCATTATGAGGGCAAAGGGCGCAATGTCGGGCGTTTGGGTGCGGTAGGATGCAAAAACCAATATGGCGAGTTTCGTATCGGCAGCGGTTTTAAGGATAAAGACCGCGACCATCCGCCGAAAATCGGTGCGCTGATTACTTATCGTTATCGTGGTTTTACGCAAAAGGGAACGCCGAAATTTGCAACATTTGTCAGAGTGCGTTCGGATCGATAAAACAAATTAAAGGCCGTCTGAAAATAGGTTTCAGACGGCCTTTAATATAGATGTTGCATATCCTTTTATAAGGTTTCCAATACATCGGGCAATTCGGCCAAGCTGTTGAGCATGGCGACATGGGGCATGGAGGAAAGCTGTTGGGCGGTATGTGCGCCGGTGGTAACTGCGATGGCGCGGATTTTGGCGTTGGCGGCCATTTCTAGGTCGTGGGTGGTGTCGCCGACGACGACGGCCTCTTCCGGCTCAACTCCCAGTCGGTCGCAGAGGGCGAGTACCATATCGGGCGCGGGTTTGGACAGATATTCACTGGCGCAGGCGGTTTCCAGCCAAAAGGCTTGGGTGTCGGTTTGTGCGATGGCTTTGTCCAAGCCGCCTCGGCCTTTGCCGGTCGCTACGGCAAGCCAATAGCCTTGTTGTTTCAAGCGTTGCAGGCAGGGCAGGGCTTCTGGGAATAGGGTCATGTTGTGATTGTTGGGATTGAGATAGTGCGCGGCATAGGTCTCAATCAGGGTTTCCTGAACGTGTTCGCTGACGTTGTGGGCAAGGCGGCGAATGATGCCGGAGAGGCTGTATCCGATGAGCGGACGGATTTGGTCGGCTTCGGGAACGGGCAGGCCGCAATCGGCAAAGCTTTGTTGAAAGGTGTGGATGATGGGGTTGGTGGTGTCGGCAAGCGTGCCGTCCCAGTCGAAAATAATGAGTTTGGGTTTCATGGGTTTCCTTTCAGACGGCCTTGAATAACTTATTATTTTAAAAATGTATTTTGATGTAGCTGAATTCACCAAAATACACGAATAGAACTATGGGTTACTTAATATTTTAACTTTTTCTTGATTGAATTCTTGTTCGGAAAGAATACCTTGATCTAATAATTTCTTTAAATTTACTAATTGATCATATTTTTTGTTGTTGCTTGAATTATCAATATCTACTTGTTTTGCCTCTGTGCAGATAAAAATAATTTCAATCCTAGGCCAATTCCCTAAGATGTGAGGAGGAGTAGATGCTCTTTCTCTAATTGCTTTCATACTTTTATTTTTTTGTTTGCAGAAAGCCTGTGCTCTTTTTTCAGCACTGTGTCTCACAGCAGTTGAAGGAGTAAATCCTGATGCTCCTTGGTGGAATATGCGATATTCTTGTTCATTATTTTCATTAACATCTAGAATAGTCTCTTTGCCTTTGTAAATGATTGCTGTATCAAAACCCGAGTTGCCCTTTCCAACGATTTGGATTCCCGATGCAGTTGTACAACCAGCTAAAATTAATGCTAATAGAAGATAAAATTTAGACATGACGTTTCCTTATTTTGGGTTAAGTAAATCTATTTTGATTTCAGACGGCCTTTTCCTGATTTTCCAGCATTAAAACAAATTGCGCCAATTCTTGCGGCAGGGGGGCTTTCAGGATCAGTTTTTCGCCGGTCAGCGGATGGGCGAGGTGCAGCTCGGAAGCGTGCAGGAACATTCTTTTCAAACCGAGTTTCTGCAGGCGTTTGTTGGCTTGATAGTCGCCGTAGCGTTCGTCGCCGGCAATGGGGCAGTCTTGCGATTGCAGGTGGACGCGGATTTGGTGGGTGCGGCCGGTTTTCAGGGTGGCTTCGACAAAGGTCAGGTCGGAAAGGCCGACTTGGTGCAAAAGGCCGTCTGAAAAACGGTTTAACACGCGGAAGATGGTGTGGGCGGATTGGCCGTCTTCGCTGACGCGCACCATTTTTTCGCCTTGTGCGCCGGTGTATTTGAACAGGGGGAGCTTGACGTGGAAGCGGTCGTTCGGCAGCCTGCCGACACCCAGCGCGAGATAGATTTTTTTCGGATGGTCGTTGCGGATGGCTTCGTGCAGTTTTACCAAGGCGCTGCGTTTTTTGGCTATCATCAAAAGGCCGCTGGTATCTTTGTCGAGGCGGTGGACGAGTTCGAGATAACGCGCTTCGGGACGGGCGCGGCGGATTTGTTCGATGACGCCGAAGCTCACGCCGCTGCCGCCGTGGACGGCAACGCCGGACGGTTTGTTGATGACCAAAAGCGCATCGTCTTCGTAAACGATGTCAAACTCGCGCGCGGGCGCGGCCTGACTTTCAGACGGCCTTTGTTTTTCGGCGGTGCGTATCGGCGGAATGCGGACGGTATCACCTGCCTGAATGCGGTTGTCGGGTTTGCAGCGTTTTTTGTTCAGCCGCACTTCGCCGGCGCGGATGATGCGGTGGATATGGCTTTTCGGGACGCCTTTGAGGATTTTTATCAGATAGTTATCAAGGCGTTGGCCTTCCTCGTGTTCGGCAACGGCAATCAGGCTGACTGAATCTTTGCGTATTGCGTGCATTTTCTCTATAATCCCAAACGTCCGTTTCCGGACCCGAACCTGCCGTCGCAGGCCGTCTGAAACGGATTTATTGTTAAAACGAGATTTTATATTAAAAACGCACTCCGCAAAGCATTTCCTTGTGTTTGTTCAAAGCCGGCAAACGCAATCCCGTAATTAAGTTTGAATTGAACCTGCCGTCCGGCCGGGCGTAAGACGCAGTCCGCGCAGCACCGTCCGAAATTACCGGCGCTACGATAATAAGAAGATGTAGGCTGCCTTCATTTTGTCCGAAACATCAGCATTCGGACGGCAGCGGAACCATCAACCTTTCCGCCGCATTGTTCTTTATTTCCTTCTTTATCCGAATCCGTCCGCACATGGCTTGAGTTCAAGCATGCAACCTTGCGGATTTCAAATCAAAAACTGGTTACACAGGGGTTCCCCCATCTTGCCTTTGCAGAGTGCCAACCGGACAGACAGGCCGTCTGAAAAAGATATTCACAAATCAAACGGCCGCTGTTCACGAGGTGACTATGAAAAGAATGTTATTCAACGCAACGCAGGCCGAAGAGCTGCGCGTTGCCATTGTCGATGGCCAAAACCTTTTGGACTTGGACATCGAAACGCTGGGCAAAGAACAGCGTAAAGGCAATATCTACAAAGGTATCATTACCCGCATCGAGCCGTCGCTGGAAGCGTGTTTCGTCGATTACGGAACCGACCGCCACGGCTTTTTGCCGTTTAAGGAAGTGTCGCGTTCGTATTTCCGCGACTACGAAGGCGGCAGGGCGCGTATTCAGGACGTGCTCAAAGAAGGCATGGAAGTTATCGTCCAAGTCGAAAAAGACGAGCGCGGCAACAAAGGCGCGGCACTGACCACCTTCATCAGCCTGGCCGGCCGCTATCTGGTATTGATGCCCAACAATCCGCGCGGCGGCGGCGTATCCCGCCGTATCGAAGGCGAAGAACGCCAAGAACTCAAAGCCGCCATGGCCGAACTCGACATTCCAAACGGCATGAGCATCATTGCCCGCACCGCCGGCATCGGCCGCAGCGCGGAAGAGTTGGAATGGGACTTGAACTACCTCAAACAACTCTGGCAAGCCATTGAAGAAGCAGGAAAAGCACACCATGACCCTTACTTGCTCTTTATGGAAAGCTCACTGCTGATTCGTGCGATTCGCGACTATTTCCGTCCCGACATCGGCGAGATTTTGGTGGATAATCAAGAGGTTTACGACCAAGTTGCCGAGTTTATGAGCTATGTCATGCCGAGCAATGTAGGCCGTCTGAAACTCTATCAAGACCACACGCCGCTGTTCTCCCGTTTCCAAATCGAACACCAAATCGAAAGCGCGTTCTCACGCAGCGTCAGCCTGCCGTCAGGTGGCGCGATTGTGATCGACCACACCGAAGCCCTGGTTTCCATCGACGTCAACTCTGCGCGTGCTACACGCGGCTCTGACATTGAAGACACCGCGTTCAAAACCAATATGGAAGCCGCCGAAGAGGTTGCCCGTCAAATGCGCCTGCGCGACTTAGGCGGTTTGGTCGTCATCGACTTCATCGACATGGAAAATCCGAAACACCAACGCGATGTTGAAAACGTCCTGCGTGACGCGCTCAAAAAAGACCGCGCACGCGTGCAAATGGGCAAACTGTCCCGCTTCGGCCTTTTGGAATTGAGCCGCCAACGTTTGAAACCGGCTCTGGGCGAAAGCAGCCATGTTGCGTGTCCGCGCTGTGCCGGCACCGGCGTCATCCGCGGCATCGAATCCACCGCCCTGCACGTTTTGCGCATCATTCAAGAAGAAGCAATGAAAGACAACACCGGCGAAGTACGCGCACAAGTGCCTGTCGATGTCGCCACCTTCTTGTTGAATGAAAAACGCGCCGAGCTGTTTGCGATGGAAGAGCGTTTGGATGTGAACGTCGTCCTGATTCCGAATATCCACTTGGAAAATCCGCACTACGAAATCAACCGCATCCGCATCGATGACGTAGAAGAAGACGGCGAACCGAGCTACAAACGCGTTGCCGAGCCGGAAGAAGACGAATCCGCCAAACCTTTCGGCAGCGAAAAAGCCAAAGCGGCCCGTCCTGAGCCTGCCGTCAAAGGCGTGCGCCATACCCAGCCTGCGCCGACTGTCGCCTCTGAGAAAAAAGCCTCTTGGTGGGACAGCTTCAAAGCTTGGTTGAAACGCATTTTCGGCGGCGAGCCTGCACCTGCTGCAGTTGCTCAAGAGCCTGCCGAAAAACGCACTACAACCAACCGCAGTCAAAACAGCAACCGCCGTTCAAACAGCCGCCGTCAAAATCCACGCCGCAACAACAAAAACGACGGCAGCAAAGTCGAAGTGCGCGAAGTAGGTGCCGAAGCCGCCGACAGTAAGTTTGAAGAAAGCAAATCAAACGAAAGCCGCAACGACGAGCGTAAAGAAAGCCGCCGCAGCCGCAACCGCAACAACCGCCGCGATGAGCGCAACAACGAGCGTAACCGTGTTGAGGAAACGGTTGAAGACGTAAACGTTCAAGAAGTGGCCGCACTGGCTGAGATGCCGTCTGAAAACCAAGCGGAACAAAACGGCAATAAACGCCGCCGCAACAACGGCCGTAACGAGCGCAACCGTAACCAATATGCGGAAAGCCATGTTGAGGACGCAAACGTTCAAGCCGATGGCGAACAGGCGCAAGCGGACGACAACGCCCGCAGCGAAGAGGGTGTGAAAAACAACGGCCGTCAAGGACGCGACCGTAACAACCGTCAGCGCAACAACCGCAACGACCGTCGTTCAAACAGCAAAAAACGCAATATTCCGTCTTCGGCAAAAATCGAGCAATACCTGAACATTACCGACACCGCCGACAAAGTCCTCTTTGCCGTGGCGCATGTTTTGGGTTTGAACGAAACCGCCGAAACTGAAAATGTGCCTTTGCCGCAGGAAGATGATCATGCAGAGCCGCTGGTGATTGTGGTATCCGAGCCTGAAGTTGCCAGCGCAGAGCCATTCGTATTTGCCATTGAAAGCGAAGACGAGCCTGCCGTAGCGCAAACTGAAAGTGCCGATGCCGAGCAAGCCCTGTTGGCTTCTGCGGTCAGCAACGTCAAAGAAGCCATTTCCGCAGTATTGTCTCCGAATGAAACAGCCGTTGCAGAAGTCGCAGAACCGGTTGAAGCGGCAACTGAAACTGTGACAACGCAAACTGAGGCCGTAGCTGAAAAAGCGTCTGTTGCCGCTGTTTTGCCGGAAGGTTTGGGCGATTTGATTTTCGTTGAGACCGATCCGCAAGCCGTTGCCGCTTTTGCCGCGCAGCCGCAACCCGAACCGGTTGCCAAAACACGCCGTTCGGATGTGCCTAAAGTAGAAGTGGAAGACGTAGCAGTCGAAATGATTTTGGTGGAAACACGCAAAGACTAAGATTGGTTTTCCAGTTAAAAGCCCGATGTTGAACGCATCGGGCTTTTTTACAGGAGAAGTGCTACGACTATAGGGAATAGTTAAGAAAAGGAAATTTCTTTTGAGGAGGGTGAGAAGTATGAAGCATCAAGAAGTTGGAGTTCTCGATATTTAGAGCTCAGAATCATTGCTACCTTGAAAGGCTTAGCCTTTACATAGGGTTGGTCCTGTATAAAAAATAAGATCATGGAAGTATGAATATGAAGTTAAGATATTTTGAATTAGATAGACCTTATGTGGAAAATCGCCAAAGGATCGAGGAGTTGATGGACTCAGCTTCATTAAGATACGAGGAGGCCAGGATAGAGGACTACAATCAAAATTGGAAATGCCATAGAAAAGCGTTTGTATATGAATCGAAGTGTATGACATCTATGTTGGAGCGACTCTTCAAGCCTGTTCCAACTAAGGATTGTTGGAAAATCATCATAGAATGCATGGATAAGGTCTGCAATCCTTGTATCATAAACTTACTTGGTGTCTATACTGTTCAGGTTCCATTTGATTTTTGTACCTATGAAGCTTTAGATCCTGTTGATAAGAAAAAGATGCTCTTGGCTGCTTTAGTTGAAGGGGCAAACCGTGTGTTTCATAAGCTTTCTATTCCATTCTGCTTACTTGGGGATGTAGTGAATGAAATAGAAAGAAACCATTATGAAAATAGTTGGGTATGGAAAAAGAAAAAGATTCAATCCACCACTTTTTCCATTCAAGTGGAACATCAGATCGATAAAGTTGACTTGTTTTGGAATATTGAAAATAAAGACAAGAGTATTCGTCATTTGATTAAAACCTGTCCTGCTCATGAAATGGATTATGGCGTTTATCTTGGTAAATTAGAGGTAAATGATAATTTCCTTTATCTATTGGGTAAAAATAATGAGGTCGTAAGCAAGGTTTCTATAAATAAATGAAGGATAGCTGCTTGTAGTTTTTCTTAAACAGCCAACTATGTCAGAGCGATGGAGTTAGAAAAGGCCGTCTGAAATGGTTTCAGACGGCCTTGGTTTGTGTGTATGTTTGGGTATCGTGATTATTTTTTGTTCAGAGAGTCACGGATTTCGCGCAACAACAGAACTTCCTCGCTAGGCTCTGCCGGTGCTTCTTCAGCAGGAGCTTCGGCTTTTTTCACAGAGTTGATGGCTTTAACCACGCAGAAGATGGCAGCGGCGATGATCAGGAAGCTGATCACGGTGTTGATGAACAGACC
>NZ_JBQCTZ010000159.1:0-8063 GCF_051963715.1 Neisseria sp. P0001.S005
TCGCGTTTTTCGGCACGCATCACATCGCGCGGATAAGGAATCGGGGCGCGGCTGAAATAGATGGCGTTGCGGTTTTTATCAAGGATGACTTTGACGACATTGGGATTCATAAACTCGTCAAAATCGTGCAATTCATGGGCGGCGGTTGCCATTTGCACATTGTTTTCAACCAAAACTTCGGCTGTACGGTTGATGAGCTTGGGGTCGATTAAAGGCTCATCGCCTTGTACGTTCACAACAATCAGATGCTGCGGCAGTTTCAGCGTATTGGCCGCTTCGGCAAGGCGCGTTGTACCGCTTTCATGTTGATTGGAAGTCATGACCACTTCGACGCCATGCGCCTGACAGGCCGTCTGAATATCGGGATGGTCGGTGGCAACGACAACACGCGCGGCCTTGCTTTTCGCCGCTTGTTCGGCGACACGCACAACCATCGGTTTACCGTGAATATCGGCCAAAGCCTTACCCGGCAGACGTGAAGAATCCAACCGCGCCGGAATCAATACGACAAATTCGGTCATGCTTTCAGTTCCTCTTCGCTCAACGGGCGCGCTTCGTTTTCCAACATATAAGGGATGCCGTCACGAATAGGATAAGCCAGCTTCGCCTGACGGCTCCACAATTCCTGTTTGTCTTGATGGTATTCGAGTTTGCCTTTGGTCACAGGACAAACGAGGATGTCTAAGAATTTTTTTTCCATGGGGTTTACTTTCAGGTTTGATAGTTTTAGCGAAAATCACTTTGCTCGTTTTGGCGAAACTTGCTACGCTTGTTTTCAGACGGCCTCAAGCGGCATCATTTTTTCTGTGCCGTTTTCTTTGCTTGCCGCGTACAGACTTGGTCAGGATTTTTGCCGTTGCACATGATCTGACGGATTTCACGGGCTAAGTTTTCGTTTTGACTGGATTTTTCGTATTTTTCGGTGATGATACTCAATATTAGACAATATTAGATTCATTGTGATCTCAAAATAGCACGGCGTTTTAGTAAGTATAATTGCCCCACTGCCGTGCCGTAAAAGTCAATCAATCTATTGACTTCTTCCTGAGTATAAACCGCCTTTATACCGTCTAAAGCTGCTTTATGTACCTGGGTATTCTCTTGTAATGCATTAATTTCGTTAATTAATTGATTTGTATATTTTTTAAGGACCTCTTCTAACTGTGGACGCTTATCTTTGGGCACATCTTTCAAAAAATCCTGTATCTTCGGATCAGAAAGTACAATACCTCCAACGCTTTGGAGAGACTGGTCTAACAGAGCATCCATCTTCTGCACTTCAAACAACCGCTCCAGCGACGCATCACTGGGCGGCGCGGCAAACGCATTGGCACACAAGGCCAAAGCAGCAAAAGGCAACAATAAAGTTTTCAATTTCATTTTTTCTACCTACTTAATAAATATCAATATTTTCAGACGGCCTGCACATTATTTGTCACATTCCGAAGAATGTTTATTGCCCTTACACAAAATATCGCGCGTTTGCGCCTCAAAAGCGGGCGTATATTTCCTGCTTGCGTTGATATAGTTGTTGCTCATCGTCTTTTCAACAATCTCATCATTCAATTTGTCGAAACGTTCCATCTTTTCAAATGCAGACTTACCGGCCCCATGCTCAAATACTTTTACTATGCTATCCACGTCTGCTTGGCTCAGCACATTGTCAATATCTCCGCCATGCTGTCTGAGATGATTGATTTTTTTCAAAATACCCTTGCCCCGAGGGGAAGAGAAGAAGCTGTTGAGTACATCGACTTCTTCTTGTGTAAATACTTTCTGTACGGCACGCTTTTCTTCATCCAACCATTGCTTTTTCAACTCAGGGCGGCTCAAATCGTCTTGCATGTTTTCATATAACGGCTGATGACCGCCTTCATCTGCGCTTTTTGAGCTTTGGGCGTCATCGTTAACAAGCGCTCATTGTCCTCTTTATTCACCATCTCCAAAGAACGTTGCACTTTCTCGCTATAATTACTGCTTATCCCTTGAATCTCCAACCATTTCATTGCAGATTCATCACTTGGTTTAGCAGCTAAGCTTTGAGTGGATACAAATAAAGCTGCGCAAGCGACCAACAAATATTTTAACTTCATGATTTACTCCTATCGCGTAGTTTGAAGATCATCTTTAAAACATCTGTAAAACATCTATAAGCATTTAGATTGAAACATTCGCGGATACAAACGCCGCCAAGTCCGGCTCAATTATCGCATAAACAGGCAAGACCCACACATGATTCAGGCCGTGGCCGTCTGAAAATTTGACTGCATCCTTTTCCGTGATAATCACCACATCTGCGTCCGGCAAATCCGCTGCCGTAATATCTGCATGATCAGGCAAGGCAACGGTTTGTTTCAAAGCAATATTCATGCTTTGCAACGTATTGAAAAAACGCTCCGGCTTAGCGATACCGGCGACGGCGGCGACGATTTGATTTCCTAAGCCCGCCAAATCCAATTTTTCAGACGGCCTGTTCAAACGGTAAATCTGCCCTGTTTCAATATGGCTGGCAAACATATTTTCAGACGGCCTGAATGCCATATCTGCTTGCCCCCCGCTGACGACGACCGCATCAACGGAAGCCAATCGAGACAAAGGTTCGCGCAGGCTGCCGTTGGGCAGTAAATCCAAATTGGTGCGACCAGTATCTGCCACTGGAAATACGGCAATTTCCATATCGCGTTGCAAGGCATAATGTTGCAAGCCGTCGTCAGCCACAATCAATTCAAGCTCAGGATGCGCCGCAAGCAATGCCCTGCCTGCGTCTGCACGGCTACTGCCTACCGCCGTCAGCGCACCGGTTTGACGAAACAGCAATAAAGGCTCGTCGCCTGCATCTGCCGCACTGCTGGCTGTATTCAATACATGAACCGCCTTGCTCTTGCGCCCGTAACCTCGGCTGATGATGCCGACCTTAACGCCCTTTTCCTGCAAACCCGACACCAGCGCGGCGACTATCGGCGTTTTCCCTGTTCCGCCTGCATGGATATTGCCGACCACCACCACAGGCACAGGTAATTTTTCGCTTTTCAGACGGCCTGAAACAAAATTATCGCGCCGTTTCGCCGCAATTTTGGCAAACAGCTTGGACAATGGTTTTAACAGCAAAGACAAAAACGGATTGGGGGATTGCCAATGGCGTTCGATAATTTGGTGGAGTTTGGGCATACGCACGGCTTTTGAAGCGAAAATCAAACGATAATATAACACAAGCTCGCCCAGACAAGGCCGTCTGAACATGCGGCTTTGATAATATTAAAACAAAGGGCGCAAGTTTCATGAAAACGAATACAACGAATGGCTCTAAAACCCTTATAATTCAGCTTTCCCAAATTTTTCCGTTTCGCAATGTCCGAACTTTTCTCGCCCTCCTCCATTTCCGTATCCGAGCTCAACGCCCTTGCCAAAGCCTTGCTGGAAGACCATCTCGCAGGCTTGTGGATTGCCGGTGAAGTATCCAACCTGACCCGTGCCGCCAGCGGACATTATTATTTCTCGCTCAAAGACAGCCGCGCTCAGGTACGTTGCGCGATGTTTAAGGGTGCGGCCATGCGTTTGGCGAAGCCTTTGAAAGAAGGCGACCATATCGAAGTATCAGGAAAAATTAGCATTTATGAAGCGCGGGGCGAATTTCAAATTACCGTAAATGAGGTGCGGCTCAAAGGTTTGGGGCAGCTTTACGAAGCCTATGAACGATTGAAGGCACAGTTGCAGGCGGAAGGCGCGTTTTCAGCGGAACGCAAAAAACCGTTGCCTGACCGTCCGCAATGTATCGGCATCATCACCAGTTTGGCTGCCGCCGCTTTGCGCGATGTTGTAACCACCTTAAACCGCCGAGCGCCCGAAATCCCCGTTATCGTTTATCCGACGCCCGTACAAGGCACAGGCAGCGAGTTGCAAATTGCCCAAGCGATTAAAACCGCTTCGCAACGTGCCGAATGTGACGTACTGATTGTCTGTCGCGGCGGCGGTAGCATTGAAGACTTGTGGGCGTTTAATGAAGAGCCGGTCGTACGCGCCATCGAAGCCTGCGCGATTCCCGTCGTCAGCGGCGTAGGCCACGAAACCGATTTCACGCTCGCCGATTTTGTTGCCGACGTGCGCGCACCGACACCGACCGGCGCGGCGGAACTTGTCAGCCCCAACCGCCAAGAATCGCTACACCGCCTCGCCCAAGCGCAAGGCCGTCTGAAAACCGTTTTGGAGCAACGCTATTTCGATGCCAGCCAAAAACTTGACTGGCTGGCGCGGCAAATCCGTCATCCGCGCCAAAAACTTGACGAGCAGCGTGCCTCAATCAGCAAGCTGGCGCAAATGCTGTCTTACTCGATGACGCAAAACCTCCGCACCCATACCGCCCGTTTTGAACGCCAAACCCAAACCCTGAAACATTGCCGTCCTGATGTTTCCGTTTACAAAAACAATATCGACCGCTTTCAGACGGCCCTGTCGTACGCCTTCCGCCAGCTGCTTGTCCACCGCCGTCAAAGCCTGACCGCCCAAGCCGCATTGCTCGAGGCCGTATCGCCGCAGCATATTCTGGAGCGAGGCTTTTCGGTCGTCAAAAATACACGCGGACAAGTCATCCGCAATGCCGATACGTTGAAACAAGGCCAAAAACTGCACATCACTTTTGCCGACGGCGAAACCGACGTACGCGTGACCAAAGAGCAGGCGCAGGGCGAGTTGTTTGACTGACAAAATAAAGGCCGTCTGAAACTTTATGCGATTGAAGTGAAACTATGTCTGTCTTTTAAAAATCCTTAACCTGCCAATGCGGTATAATGCCTTATCTGCACCCGCAGCATATACGGAAACATTATGGACAACTCACAAAATACAGAAAATCCGATTCCTCCGCGTAACTCCATCCGCAAAAACAGCATTTACCTGCTGCCCAATTCCTTTACCATCGCCGCGCTGTTTTGCGCCTTCTTCGCCATTACCCAGTCCATGCACGGACGTTATGAAACGGCGGCGATTGCAGTTTTCCTTTCCATGCTGCTCGACGGCATGGACGGACGCGTGGCGCGGCTGACCAACAGCCAAAGCGCGTTCGGCGAACAGCTCGACAGCCTTGCCGATATGGTCAGCTTCGGCGTGGCGCCTGCCCTGATTGCCTACAAATGGCAACTTTGGCAGTTTGGCAAAATCGGTTATTCCGTCGCCTTTATCTACTGTGCCTGCGCTGCCCTGCGTTTGGCACTGTTCAACACACTTATCGGCAAAGTCGATAAACGTTGGTTTATCGGCGTTCCAAGCCCGACCGCCGCTGCGTTGATTGTCGGCCTGATTTGGGTCAACCACAGCGTCGAGCGTTTCCCCAACGTGCATTGGTGGGCATTGGGTATCACCCTGTTTGCCGGCATTTCCATGATTGTGCAGATTCCGTTTTGGAGCTTCAAAGAAATCAATATCCGCCGCCAAGTGCCGTTTATGGGCATGGTGTTGGCCGTATTGATTCTGCTTTTGATCAATTGGGAGCCTTCGCTCGTCCTCTTCCTATTTTTCCTCGGTTACAGCCTGTCCGGTTATGTGATGGCAATCATCCGTTGGTTTAAAAAACGCCATAAAACACACAAACACGACAAGGCCGTCTGAAATGTGGTCTTGGGACATCATCCTTGCCCTGCTCGCCGTTGGCAGTGCAGCGGGCTTTATTGCCGGACTATTCGGCGTAGGCGGCGGCACGTTAATTGTTCCTGTTGTCTTATGGGCGTTGCAGCTGCAAGGCATAGGCGGTCACCCCTATGCCCAGCATCTCGCCATCGGCACTTCCTTTACCGTCATGGTGTTTACCACCTTCTCCAGTATGTACGCCCAACATAAAAAACACGCCATCGATTGGGCGACCGTCCGCCGGATGACGCCAGGCATGATACTTGGCGTACTCCTCGGCGCGGTGTCGGCAAAATATATGCCGACGCTGGCTTTGCAGGTTTTCTTTATTGCATTTCTTGCCTTTATCGCACTCAAAACCCTGCGCGATTCCAAACCCAAACCTTCACGCACCCTGCCTGCCCTCCCCGGCCTGACAGCCGTCGGCACGCTTTTTGGGGCGGCTTCAAGTTGGGTCGGTATCGGCGGCGGTTCGCTATCCGTTCCATTCCTGCTGTATTGCAACTTTCCGGCACACCGTGCCATCGGCACATCTTCAGGTTTAGCATGGCCGATTGCAATTGCCGGCACCATCGGCTATTTTGCCAACGGTTTACATATTGCCAACCTGCCTGAAGGCGCGGCAGGCTTTATCTATCTTCCGGCCGTGGCCATATTGAGCGTTGCCACCATCCTCTTTGCTCCGCTCGGCGTTAAAACAGCGCACAAGCTGCCCGCCCGAAAACTCAAAATCGCCTTCGGCATCATGTTGCTGCTGATTGCCGCCAAGATGGCTTGGAATTTGATACATTAAATCTTTCTTGTGAAAAAGGCCGTCTGAAAATCTTTCAGACGGCCTTTTAAATTGCAAAACAACAAACTAAATAAATCCCCTTTACCTTACCCGATTTGCCCCATTGCAAATACGGCCAAGCGCCATATCGCCCATCCTGCCACCAACAATCCGGCGCACAAACGAACCATGCGTTTTTGCAGAAAGGTTTTCAACTGCGCGGCAAATATGCCCATCGCAAGCAAGTTCGGCAAGGTCCCCAATGCAAACGCCAGCATATACAGCCCACCGTGCAAGGCATTGCCGCTGCCCAAAGCATACAAAGACGCGCTGTACACTAAACCGCAAGGCAGCCAGCCCCAAAGCACGCCCACGCCGAAACAGGCAGGCACTGATTTAATCGGCAGCAATTTATTCAGCAAAGGATTTAGGCGTTTCCATATCGGTTTGCCGATGCCTTCGATTTTGGTTGCAGCAGTTGAAATACCGGCAAGATAGAGACCGAGCAAAAGTAGCAAGATATTGGCGGCAATATACAAACCGTTTTGAACCGCGCGCGTATTGTCTAAGGAAATGCCGACCTGCCCGACCAAGCCGACCAACAGACCGATGACGACATAGCTGCTGATGCGCCCCAAGTTCAACAATACAATCAGCCCGATTCGGTTTAAATGTGGCGGCAGCTGCAAAGCGAATGCGCTGCTCAAGCCGCCGCACATGCCAACGCAATGCGTTCCGCCAAAAAAGCCGAGCAGAAAAAGAGTAAGAAATGTGATTTCTTGATTCATGGTTTTTAATGATTCAAACGAATGGATGAGGCCGTCTGAAACTTTTCAGACGGCCCTGAGAATGCAGGATAAGCTTTTCCGCCCACCCTCTTCACGCTTTAGAAAAGCAATTAACTGCGTGCGCGTACGTCAAATGCCTGACGCAAACCTTCGCCAATCATGACCAGCAAAAGCAGCATCACCGTCAGCGTGGCAACGGCAGACAGGCCGATCCACCACGCGTCCAAGTTGTCTTTGCCTTGCGCCAGCAACTCGCCCAAACTTGCCTGTGAAGCAGGTACGCCCAAGCCCAAGAAGTCCAAACTGGTCAGAGCGAGTACTGCACCTGAAATACGGAAAGGCAGGAAGGCCAATACCGGCGTTAAGCTGTTGGGCAGGATATGGCGCCACATGATTTCACGGTTGCCCACGCCCATCGCGCGCGCCGCCAAAACGTAATCGGTCTGGCGGTTTTTCAAAAACTCGGCGCGGACATAGTCAGACAAACCCATCCAGCCGAAAAGCGACAGCAACACCAGCAAAATCAACAGCCCCGGATTAAAGAACGAAGACAGGATAATCAAGAGGTACAGCTCCGGCATACCGCCCCAAACCTCGATAAAACGCTGCATCAGAAGGTCGGTTTTACCGCCAAAATAACCCTGCACCGCGCCTGCAACCACGCCGATTACGGTAGTCACCACAGTCAACACCAAGGCAAACAACAGCGAATCACAGAAACCGTAAACCAAGCGCGCCAACAGGTCGCGGCCGCGGTCGTCCGTTCCCAAGATATGCCGTTCGGACGGTTTGGCCGGATCGGGTGCTGTATCAAAATCGTTTAAGGTATCGGCATCGTAAGGATTGGGCAGGTAAAGGGCAAAATTGCCGTCTGAAGTAATGTT
>NZ_JBQCTZ010000160.1:0-8032 GCF_051963715.1 Neisseria sp. P0001.S005
ACATAGTGTGCTTTGTGGATTTTATTGATTGGGTAAGCCAATTGACGACGGCCCCAGTCTTCCAAACGGTGGATTTTGCCGCTGGCTTCAGTAATCATGGTTTTGTAACGCTCAACCATAGCAGGCACTTGCTCGCTTTGATCAGGATGAACGATAAACACGATCTCGTAATGACGCATGTTATCTCCTTATGGATGATTAAAAACAGCCTTTCACCATGCGAAGTAAAAGGCAAGGCAAAGAGGTCGAATTTTATCCGCATTTCTTAAAAAATACAAGTCTGAATTCAAAATCCACTTTCTTTTCAATTAAAAAAACAACATTAGGCCTTATGGTTATTTCCTAGCAAACCACTCAACTATCTGCCAAAAATCTGCTAAAATCTGCCCCATCCTAATAAATACAGCATCAGAAGGCACACAATCATGGCTCTTTTGCAGATTTCAGAACCCGGCATGTCCGCCGCCCCCCATCAACACCGCCTCGCCGTAGGCATTGATTTAGGTACAACCAACAGCTTGGTGGCCACCGTACGCAGCGGCAGCGCAGTCTGCCTGCCCGATTCAGACGGCCGCACCACCCTGCCTTCGGTTGTCCGTTATTTAGATGGCGAAGTTGAAGTCGGCAAAAACGCCCTTTCTGCCCAAAAAACCGATCCGCTAAATACAGTCAGCTCCGCCAAACGCCTAATCGGCCGCACCCTTACCGACCTCGCACAAGAGGCGCAATACCTGCCCTATCGATTTACACCCAATGAGCGCGTGGTTGAGCTGAACACCCGCCAAGGTGCCAAAACGCCTATCGAAGTGTCGTCTGAAATCCTCAAAGCCCTCAAATTGCGCGCCGAAGAAACTTTAGGCGGCGATTTGGTCGGCGCCGTCATTACCGTTCCCGCCTATTTCGACGATGCCCAACGCCAAGCCACCAAAGATGCCGCGCGTTTGGCGGGCTTGAACGTATTGCGTCTGCTCAACGAGCCGACCGCCGCCGCGATTGCCTACGGTCTGGACAACGCCTCGGAAGGCACGTTTGTCGTTTACGACTTGGGCGGCGGTACATTCGACGTATCCGTATTGCAACTGACCAAAGGGCTGTTTGAAGTCAAAGCCACCGGCGGCAACAGCGCATTGGGCGGCGACGATTTCGACCACCGCCTGTTCTGCCACCTGCTTGAGCAAAACGACCTTTCCAAACTCAACGAGCGCGACAGCCAGCTTCTGCTTTCCCTTGTCCGCACCGCCAAAGAACAACTGACCAACCAAACCGAAGCCGTCGTCGAAGCCACGCTTTCAGACGGCCGCAAAATCCATACCGTCATTACCCGCCAAGAATTTCACCACCTGACCCAAAATCTGGTGCAAAAAACCATAGAGCCGGTGAAACAAGCCTTGAAAGACGCGGGCGTGACCAAAGCCGACATCAAAGGCGTGATTATGGTCGGCGGCTCTACCCGTATGCTGCATGTCCAACAAGCCGTCGCTACCTTCTTCGGACAAACCCCGCTGAACAATCTCAACCCCGACGAAGTCGTCGCGCTCGGCGCCGCCATACAGGCGAACGTCCTTGCCGGCAACAAAACCGACGGCGAATGGCTGCTGCTGGACGTTACCCCCCTGTCGCTCGGTTTGGAAACCTACGGCGGACTCGCCGAAAAAATCATCCCGCGCAATTCCACCATCCCCACCGCGCGCGCGCAGGATTTCACCACCTTCAAAGACGGTCAAACCGCCATGACGATACACGTCGTACAAGGCGAGCGCGAACTCGTTTCCGACTGCCGCAGCCTTGCCAAATTTACCCTGCGCGGCATTCCGCCCATGGCCGCAGGCGCAGCGCGTATCCGCGTGACCTTCCAAGTTGACGCTGACGGATTGCTGTCCGTTTCCGCACAAGAACAAAGCACCGGCGTACAGGCGCAAATCGAAGTCAAACCTTCCTACGGCTTGGACGATAGCACCATCACCCAAATGCTCAAAGACAGCATGAGCAACGCTGCCGAAGACATGGCTGCACGCGCACGCGCCGAAGCCATAGTCGAAGCCGAAAGCCTAACCGACGCCGTCAACGCTGCTCTTGAATTGGATAGCGATTTATTGGAAGCTGAAGAATTGCAACAGATTCAACAAGACATCTCCGCTTTGCAAGGCTACCTGAAAGACGGAAAAGCCGAAGACATCCGTGCCGCCGTCGCCAAACTCAGCCACAGCACAGACAACTTCGCCGCCAAGCGCATGAACCGCAACATCCAACGCGCGCTTACCGGCCAAAGTGTTGATAATATTTGATGGTTAACCGGTTTCAGACGACCTCTAAAAAGCATCAGAGGTCGTCTGAAAAAATTCAAACCCTATTTTTCAGACGACCCCATCCTATGCAAAACCTCTCCATCCCCCAAGACTGGAACGTCTATTTCAGCCGCATTGGCGACGCGCCCGCCGCCTTACGCATTAATCTTGCCTTAATCGAAGTCGCGCCGCTGGCAGAGTATCTGCAGCATGTGCGCGTCAGCATGAAATTGGAACAAACCAACGAACACGGCTTCCCGACGCCCGAAGAAAGCGAAGCGGTTTACGACATCGAAGACCAAATCGACCGACTGGCGGGCAACGACAACATTCCCGCAGGCATAGTTACCACAGACGGCGCGGCAAACTGGCACTTTTACAGCCGCGATGCCGAAGCTTTCGCCCAAGCCTGCCGCACCCTGCTGACACAAAACAACCGCGTTTGCGACATCAAAATCAGCGAAGATGCCGAATGGTCGTTTTATCAAGAATTCCTGTATCCCGACCGCTACGAGTTGCAAGCCATCCGCAACGAGCAGGTTTTACGCCGCTTCCGACAAGACGGCGACCGCCTCGAACAACCCCGTCCCATCGACCACTGGCTGTTTTTCCACACCGAAGCCGACCTGAACGCCGCAGCCGCCAAAGTTGCTGCATTGGGCTATACCGTCAGCGACAGCGGCCGTATCGAGCATGAAGAAGACCACCCGAGCTACCGCCTGCAACTTTCCAAAAACGCCCCGCTCACCGACATCGACAACGACACATGGGAGTTAATCGATATCGCCCACGAAAACAACGGCGACTACGACGGCTGGGGCAGTATATTAGTCCAATAAAGCATCAGGTCGTCTGAAACACACCGGCAGTCCCGTTCAGACGACCCGCATCCACTTTGACCTTAGGAGAATCCAATGAGCGAATCTATTGTTTACGGTGTCGATCAGTCAAATGAACTCATGAACCACGCCTTCGAACAGGCACGTTCCACCTTCAAATATTTCTGGCGCGAGCTTTATTGGGAAAACCGCCGCATCATACCCGCCTTGGACTTTGCCATGGTCAAAGTACCTTTTTTCCAAGACAGCGAAGACGGCGAAATTTGCGAACATATGTGGATAAACGACATCTACTTCGACGGCCTCCACATTTACGGCACGCTGGTCAACGAACCCAACGACCTGACCAATGTAGAACAAGGCGAGAGTGTTTGCGTTCCGGTTGACGAAATCAGCGATTGGATGTTCCTGTGTAACGGCATTCCCTACGGCGGCTTCACCGTACAGGCAGTCCGCATCCGAATGACGCCGCAAGAGCGCGCAGAACACGATGCCGCATGGGGAATCGACTTTGGCGACCCCGAAGAAGTCTTGCTGGTTTACGAAGAAAAAGAACACCCCGAAAATCTGGACGAACATCCGATGTGCCGAAACTGTCTGGACGACTTCCGCCAACAGCTGGCACAAAACCCGGATTACCTGCGCGACCAAGACGAAGACGGCTACACACCGCTGCATCACGAAGCCATCGCAGGGAACGCGCTCATGGTCAAAGCCATGCTCGACTTGGGCGCAAACCCTGCCACCACCACGCAAGAAGGACTGACCGCCCTAGACTTTGCCCGCCGTATGGATTGGCAAAACGTCATCGAGATACTCGAACCACGCCACTAAACCATAGGTCGTCTGAAAGGGAACACTAACTGCTTTGTCACAAAATACCTAAAGGAAATCTTTAGCGTATACTAACAGAGTACAACATTGATAATATTTAACTTACAAATCAAGGTTAAAGGTAATGAAAGAATATGAAAATCAGTTTATTGCTATAAAAGATGCATTAAATTCAAAAGAACCTACTAATAAAAAACAAGTCTTTCCTCTGCGCAATGTTTTAGAATGGTTCGAGGCATCTAGAAGAGGAGCAAAGATAACCCATAAAATTCGTTATGAATTAGGAAAATATGAGTTAATTACCGAACCAGATTTTGAACAAGCAAACATAAATGGGACTGTTACATTTAAAAAGGCCTCATCTAAAACCTCTTCAAATAATTTTAATATAGACCCTAGTCATAAAATTGAGAGACTAGATGCCGCAAATAAAAAACCTATTTCCATTACACGAACAGAGCCGCTATCTAAAGCTTTAACTATTATGCTCTTAAATGATTTTTCCCAACTACCTGTTATGCAAAATGAAAGGAGAGTAAATGGTTTTATCAGTTGGAAAACTATTGGAGAAAAACTGATTACTACTCAGTCGTTAGATATATCCCAAAAAACTGTTTCAGATTTTATGTCTGAGGATATCATTATAGTTACTAAAAATGAAACAATTTTCAGTGTTTTAACAAAAATCCCACAAAATGATTTTGTATTAATTAAAGACTCCACAAACAATGAAGAAATTATTGGAATTGTAACAGTCAATGATTTAAATGAACAATTTCATTTGCTTTCAAAACCTTTCTTACTTATAAGCGAAATAGAAAATGGCATACGCCATATTCTTGACAAAATTGACCTATCAGATGAAGAGCTAAAAAAAGCAAAAAAGCCTGATAGTTCAGAAGAAATAGAATCAATTGCTGATCTAAACTTTGGGGGCTATCAAACTATTTTAGGTAATTCTGAAATTTGGAAGAGGCTCAATTTAAACCTGGATAGACAAGAATTTATAAAAACACTGGATAAAATTCGTGAAATTAGAAATGATGTTATGCATTTCGACCCCGATGGTTTAGATAAAAACAGTATTGAATTACTAGAAGAATTTTCTCATTTTCTTAAATCATTAAGAAAATGTTTAATTGAAAAATGATTTAAATTCTAAATGAGACTCTGGCACCAAACCCTTATCCCCCTACTCCCCCGCGCCCAGCTTTTGGGGCAACACCGCGAATGCGCCGCTTTACGCGGAGCAGGCTGGGGCAGGCCGCATGCGACGGTAAATTACGTTTTTACCCATTCACCCTACAAACTCTATCTTTACCATGCCTTGATTATGAAAGAGATGGAAAGGCGCGGTTACAAACCGGATGTTTTATGGAAAGACCCGCTATATCGCGGCAAAGCCGTTGCCTCATATCACGCACACGCAGCTGAAGCGTCCACTTCGCCGATTTATGCCGAACATGACGATGCCTATCTGGATGAGTGTTTGAAAAATTTACGAAGTAAAGGCATCATGTTATAAACCCATTTTTCAGACGGCCTGAATATTGAATATCCAAGGCCGTCTGAAACCGCTTTAACCACAACCACTCTTAAACAACTGAGACAATAAAAATGCCAAAAATTACCGTACTCCCACACGCGACATTATGCCCCGAAGGTGCAGTTATCGAAGATGCGCCCGAAGGCAAAACCGTCCTTGACGTACTGCTCGACCACGACATCGAAGTCGATCACGCCTGCGAAAAATCCTGCGCCTGCACAACCTGCCACGTGATTATCCGCAAAGGTTTTGACAGCCTGGAAGAACCAACCGAATTGGAAGAAGACCTGCTCGACCAGGCATGGGGCTTGGAAGCTGATTCACGTTTGAGCTGTCAGGCAGTGGTTGCCGACGAAGATTTGGTGGTCGAAATTCCTAAATATACGATTAACCACGCTCGCGAAGACCATTAAAACAAGGTTTAATGAAAAAGGCCGTCTGAAAACCATGAATTTATGGTTTCAGACGGCCTTTTGGTTACATCCCAAACTATTCGATATGAGGAAAAATAAAACGCATACGGGAAATCTGCATAGCAGCCACTTTCTGAGTAGCAGAATAATTTTCAATTTTTTCTTGAATTCTGATTTGATGCAGATTGCCGTTATGCCTAGGAGCAGATTTTTGAGGCTCGCTTGTCTCCTGCAACTCTTGCTCTGTTTTCAACGCCTCCTCCGCCTCGATGGCCGAAAGTGCAGCCTCATCTCTTACCAAACCGAAACGCTCGATAATGACATTGGATTCATCTATATAATGAGACTTGTCTGCGCCATTTTTCAACACCGCATCTTCAAGCACGACCGACAAATGCTTGCCGCAATTTTCGATACGCTCGGCGATACGCGAATAAACCATCCAACGTTTCAACCTCAATGCGCCTGCATCGTCATTGGGCGAAGCGGCATCCAGTTTAATTAAGCCATAGTGCTTGCCGTAATACAGACGGAACACCAGCTGCTTCAAACCTTCTGTTTCGTCCAGCATCCGATAAAGTTCGCGAACCAACAACAGCAAACGGTCGAATGCACCTGCTTTAGACAGATACTCCGGATCATCTGAAGCAAGCGTGTAAATCAGTTTGGACAGCTTGGCGTTGAGTGCGTTATTCATCTTTTTTTCCTTTTATTTTTAAGCGATGGATTTCGTATTAAGAGCCGTTCCAGATGATTTGGTTGCATTGAGATAATGTAAATTATTCATGCGCAAACCATCATTCAAAACGGAATAAAATATATAAAACGGCAAATTCAAAGCGAATGCGCCGTGGTTTTTAAGTGTCGTGCCGTATTTTAACGCAAATATGCTATTTTGTTAAAAAATACCCGCATTATTTATATCCGCAACGACAGTAAAACATTCTGGCAGTCCACCTGCTTCTTGATTAAAATGTTCACCAACTGCCTAAAAACCAAATAAAGGAGCACATCATGAAATGGACAGATACCCAACGCATCGCCGAAGAACTCTACGACTTACACGGCGACAGCATCGATCCGAAAACCGTGCGTTTCACCCAACTACGTGATTTGATTATGGCTCTGCCTGAATTTGACGATGATCCGGCGCGTTGCGGCGAGCGTATTCTCGAAGCCGTGCAACAAGCATGGATAGATGAAGCAGAATAATCTTTCCTCCCTTCCCTATCAAACAAGACCTCAGGCAGTTTTTCAGACGGACTGAGGTCTTTATTAAATCTATTCATACAATTTCGGAAAATTTCGAAATTGACTCATACCAACCTCAAATTTATTATGCAGCCTGACAACAAATAAAAGATATGCAGAAGGTGCATAACCATGAATCACGCTCGAGAAATCGCCGCTTTAAACAACAGCCTTTCAGATTTAAAAGGCGACATCAATGTTTCGTTCGAATTTTTCCCGCCGAAAAACGAACAAATGGAAACCATGCTATGGGATTCCATCCATCGCCTGCAAACCTTGCATCCGAAATTCGTTTCCGTAACCTACGGTGCAAACTCCGGCGAACGCGACCGCACACACAGTATCGTTAAACGCATCAAACAAGAAACCGGCCTTGACGCAGCCCCCCACCTGACCGGTATCGACGCCAGCCCTGACGAGTTGCGCCAAATCGCCAAAGATTATTGGGACAGCGGTATCCGCCGCATTGTCGCCCTGCGTGGCGACGAGCCGCCCGGCTACGAAAAAAAACCTTTCTATGCCGAAGATTTGGTCAAACTGTTGCGCTCCGTTGCCGACTTTGATATTTCCGTAGCAGCCTATCCAGAAGTGCACCCGGAAGCCAAATCCGCACAAGCCGACTTAATCAATCTGAAACGCAAAATCGATGCGGGCGCAAACCACGTTATTACCCAATTTTTCTTCGACGTGGAAAGCTATCTGCGCTTCCGCGACCGTTGCGTGATGATGGGCATTGACGTTGAAATTGTTCCCGGCATCCTTCCCGTAACCAATTTCAAACAATTGACCAAAATGGCCCAAGTGACCAACGTCAAAATCCCAAGCTGGCTGTCTAAAATGTACGAAGGTTTGGATGACGACCAA
>NZ_JBQCTZ010000161.1:0-7818 GCF_051963715.1 Neisseria sp. P0001.S005
AGAAGGTGCTCATGAGAAATCCCCTAAATGTCTTGGTGGGAATTTAGGGGATTTTGGGGAATTTTGCAAAGGTCTCATACAGATTTTTTTCGTGAGGATGAGCCTCAATATCACAATAGCCTAGCCCAGAATTTAATTGTATCGACCGCTGATACAGTTCATTTGAACCGAATAGCACAACGACTGCTGGCAGATATTTATCGCAGTGGATACCTCTATAAAAAATGCGGAATTGAATTACATGGTTTGAAACCAGCTATTCAAATGCAGGCAGACTTATGGGAACCGACAAAAGCCAATCCTGCCATGGAGGCATGGGATAAAATCAACCGTCAGCACGGTAGAGGCCGTCTGAAATTGGCCTCAGAATTACTGGCCGATGACTGGAAAATGAACAGAGATAGATTAAGCCAGTGCTATACCACACGGTTCGCGGATTTGCTCGTAGTCTAAGGATATGATTTCCCCAAAACATCCACAAAATCTGTGGATAATATTCCATAGAAAAAAGGTCGTCTGAAGTTCAGACGACCTTTTTTAACTCATCAATACAGCCTTCCTGCTTCGGTATGATTATTCTGTTGAAAAGTTGGATACAGTTATGGTTTTAATAAACCAAAATCTTTTTGACCTATTTCATCTTCATTCTTATTAGGGAATAGAGGAGAACTTAGGTGGTTTTTAGCCAAACTAATGATGTGATTTACTTGTCGAATGTTGGTAGTCATAAACCCGATAGGCAATGTCACAGGATAAGAAGATAGTTTTGCATGATAACAAACCACAGCAAATTGATCTTCTAGAAACAGAATTTCAGTATTTCCATCTAAGAAACCTTCACAGAATCCATAAAGTACTTTATCCGATATATCTTTAAAATGATTTAGCCATTCTTGTTTTTCATGGCGATTTCGTTCGGAAGGCAAAGGTAGGTATAAACGGAAATCATAGCCATTTTTTTGTTTATCTATTAGATTTTGAATTTTACCATGAATTTTCCGTTGTTTTCCCCAGTAAATATCGCTTGGAGCCAACCAATAGAGTTTTTTAGATGATTTTTTGCTTAATTCATCTAAAATTTTATTGATTTGTTGGAACAAGGTTTCTTGATGATAAATTTGCCCTAGAAAATACAAGCCATTTTGTTGTTCATGCTTCTGATAAACTTTTAAATATTCGTTAAAGTCCAATATTCCGCCGAATAGCACTTTCAAAGTATCGTCATCACTAATTTCTGCCATACTATTACGCAGTTCACGCAAATTATCATGATGACCAAATCGCTCCAGTTGTGCGGTAATGGCTTGCTGGATATTTTCTTGATGAGTAACTGTCGGTACATCATGACGTTCTTTAGCTTCGCCTGTTTCAGGCAACAATTCAAATTGTTGCGTAAAACGGAAATAATCAGGTACGCCTTTGGGTTCTATAGCATCAATTTTATACAAAGAAATATCTTTCTCATCTAACTTGATGATGTCATCTTCCATTAGCTGCCGAAAGCGATTTTGAAATGTTTTTCGTGCAATTTCGCTACTTTCTGATAACACTTTCGGTTCGACAACTAACTCTATGGCTTGCTGGCGATTTTTATCACAGTCGTTTTTTTTCAGAAAATTACTATCTAATAATTCCATACGATATTCACCACCATATTCCTTTAAAGTGGGAATGTGGGGAGAGTCTTGGATGTCTTGAAACAGTCTCTGCCCGTCTGCTGATAATGCAATCAAGCCGTTATCCTGCCAAATAATCCATTTATTGCTCTCCAAATCAGCAAGAGCGACTTCGGTTTCATATTGATTAAAACCAAAGTATTGGGCAATTTGTGCAGGTTTGCACGGTGTTACTTTCAAAAGTCGTAACAAATATTCACGCACGAACGCCACACCTTTATCGCTCATATACGAAAATACGATACGAAAACGCGGAGCCTTAACCACAAAATCAATTTGACTGTAAGTTATGTTTTGTTTACTCATTTTTTCGCCCCGTTTTTCAATATCTTAATTGCATAATCTTGCGGATTATTTTGCTCTTGCTCTTGTATAAAACGTAAAACCTTTGCCAATGGAGTTTTGCTGTTTTTTGGATGTTCCCACATGGTTTTTGCTCCAACGATAATAAGTTTATCCATAGCTCGTGATAAGGCTACGTTAATACGGTTTGGTAGATGCAAAAAGCCTGTGCTACATACTTTATCATGACGGGTCAACGACAAGATAATCACGCGGTTTTCTTTGCCTTGATAACTATCTACACTATCAATTTTAACTAAGCCGCGGAATTCGTCATTCCAACTGCGCTCATTGAATTTTTTACGAATAAGTTTCTTCTGTTCGCCGTACATGCAAATTACACCAATGGCTTTTTCGTTTTTCTCTAAACATTTTTGTACAGGTTCACTATTCATAAACGTTTCATCGTTTGCCAAGTCTTGTAATATCCTAATAATTACATCGGCTTCAGCACGGTTGGATAAACTACCACTTTTGCCTTGTTCATGATACGTATTTGGTAATGAAGTTGTATCTAACCATGTTACGCAGGATTTTATCTCTTCAGGTAGCCTGAAATAAATATTAGGCACATCATTGTCAGTTTTACCGTTTTCCAAAACATTTTCATAAAAACATGCTGATACTAAACTGCCAATCGCAGGAGCCATTCGGTATTGTGTTTTGAGTGTGGCGCAAGTTTGCTTTCCATATTCGGATAGGAAAACGCGTTCAAAATCACTGCCTAATGCTTGATCTAATTCCTCACCTCGCTTGGAAATCCCTAATCGGCGGGCAAGTGCGTTTTTATGCTCATCTGAATACAAAGGCGGTAGTTGCTTATGGTCGCCTACAAGCAAAATACGCGTACCAGACTGCATAGCAATCGCCAATTCACTGGAAATAGAACGTGCGGCTTCGTCCACAATCACCCAGTCGTAGAGATTGTCAGCAATGCCGATATGGCGTTGCCCGATACCTACGCAAGTGCCAATCACAAGCTGACGGGAACGAGCCAAAAATTCATCATAATTGGTGCGTTCGTTAGATAGGGCTTCCAACATATCCTGAGTTAAATCAATCAATTTACCTGCTTGGATATTTTCAAACTGCTGAATATTATGCTTGTGATTTAATTCACTGATAAATTTTGGCAGAATTTCGTCAATTTCAACCAATTCACGTAGCCCCATTGCTTGGGCTTGTTCTTTAATGCTTTTTTCTAATTTTTTGCGTAAGCGTTTTTCATCTTCATCAATGTTTTCATTTTTTGATGAATTGACAATTTTTTGATAACGGCGGATTTGTATGCCAATATCAAACGCTAATTCAGCTCGCTCGCGCAAATATCTTTCAGGCAGGCTCATGCTACGTCCAAGCTGACAGATATTGCTAATCTTGTTTACATTTAATTGAGCTCTTTTTTGCCCGACCAAATTGGGTGAAAAGACATCTTCCAATATTTCGGAATCGGCAATTTCGCGATTACTAAACCGCACCAGTTGCAAATCTGTTCCCAAACGCTGACAGTGTTTACGGATACGTTCGGCAGCAGTATTGACTGCTTCATGTGATTGGCTGACCAGTAGAATATTCCGCACCTTTTGCACATCAAATAAATAATGTACAAATGCGGCAATAAATTCTGTTTTCCCTGTTCCCGGCGGACCTTGTAATAAAGATAATGGTCCATTGGCAATCAAACGTTGAAAGGCAATACGTTGTGCTTCATTAAGGCTTACATTTTTTTCAGGCTGGTCATAGCGTTCAAATTCTTCATCGCTGACATGAATCTCATATTTTTCAGACGGCAAGTTGCAATGTTCATCAAAATAATGCACTAGATTTTCCACCGCACTTTCACCGTCTAAAATACGTTGTAATGCGTTTTTTCGACGGGTATAAGAAGCCTTGTTCTGTTTACTTTGCAAATAAATAGGCGTATCTGCTTGAATATTATTTGCATAATTGGTCCAACTTTTGGATTTGATGTGTAATTCATTTAATTGACTTTTAGCAATATCTACCACACCATATTTAAAGGTTCTTTCTCCATCTTCACTTTTCCCAATAGCTTCAACAACTTCATCCCGTTTGAATTGATCTAGTGGACTGATTTCACCATCATAGGGAATATAACAGCCCCCATTTTCTGTTTTTTGCAATGCTTCGCTGGCAGTAATAGAAGGTAAAGCTTCGGTTTCAGTCTCTAAAATTGCCTGCCAAAGTTTTTGAATACTAGGACGCTGTTCAATAACCGGCACTGCAATTTCAGCATCAACAATCTCAGTTTCAGAAACTTCAAATGTTTCAATATGTTCTTCTTCGGTTTGTTTGGAAATATGTTTAGTAATAAATTGGTTGATGGTATGGATAAACTGCTCGTTAGTTTTTAGTGAATGATTTAATGTAGTCATTTCACTATAAGCACCATAAGTGATATTTAAGCCTAACGTTAGGCTCATTACACTATTATCTCTATCTCGCTTACTGATGTAAGCACGGTTGATTGGAACCAACGCATGAGTAAATTGCTTATTTTCTACTGAATAAAATGCTTTTAATACACCGCCCAAACCGATAAATTGCACCAGTACATCACCTTGCTTGCTCTTTTCAAATTGAACAAACAATTCACCATTTTCAGGATAAATCGCAATCGGTGGAAAAGACTCGCGCCCGCCCACTGTAATATCAATCATCAGCGTAGACGGTTTTGGATTGAGGGCTTCTTTGAAACGAGCCAATGAAATAAACGCAGTTTGGCTGTCTGAATACTCTTGCTGTATCACTTTAGCAACTTCAGCAAAACTTTCAGACGACCTATTCCATTCAACGCCCAATAATTCACACGCCATTTTCATCACGGCAAAATTATCGCGTTGTTTCTCGGTAGGATGATCGAATTCTGGCGAATATTCGGTATTGAACTGGCTTTGCCCACTTGGCGAAAAATCCAATATATCCAAAATATGCAGTTGAACAGAATCATTTTCAATCGTTACCAGCACATTGTCAGGTTTCAAATCGCCATGAGTGAAACCAAGACTGTGTAAATGTTCAATGCTTTGAATAAATTGATGGATAAGAGCCTGTTTTTGTTTATCCGATAAATCAAGTTTGCAAATATCTTGCCAAGTATGCCCGTCAATAAAATCACTTACTGCAAAAAGGCAGCCTGATTTTTTGGCAATACCGAATTCTCGGATTTTCGGTAAATAATCAGGCGACAGATTTGCCAGTTTTGCCATATTTTCCAACCAATTCAAAACCACTCTGGCTTTTGAATTATCGGTTTGCGGGTCTGTATTCAGCCATGCTTTAACCAACAAACCATTGGAACAGTAAACTTCTTTTTCACTGGTTTCTAAAATAAAATCATCATCTTCACGATAGGCACGGGAATGGTTGATATCATGTGTGAATGGCTCTAATTTTGTAAAATCAAATGAAAAATGCACCGCCTGTTCTGGTTTGGCTTGATTAAATTTACCTAAAAATTCCACCGCGCTTTCAAAAGGTGTATCCGATAATGCCGCATGCAAAATTTCGGCATACCATGCTGTTTCATCCGGTAATTTATTTTCCATTTCGTCAAGCGTATCAGATGTAATACGTTTTGCCTGAATGATATGCCACGCCAAAACAGCCAAAGAACGTACATCATATTGGTATGGCGTGAGTTTGATGCCGTCTGAAAGTGGAAAATGAGATTTTGCCAAATCGCCGGAGACTTCCAAAATCTCACGAATGTCACCAACGGTTTCTTCAGATGAAAAATAAGCGGTAGCAAACCCTGATAGCGTAATTTTGTCATCTGCTGACAGCCAAATGCTGTGATTGCCCAAATCACGATGGGCAATACCGACTTTGTGCAACTGAGCAAATTTATCCAACAATAATTGCACCAAACCCAAACGGCGTTCTGCACTTAAATTTTCGCCATTGTATCCGCCGACAAATTGGTCAAAACGTTTTTGCTGTGGAAATAGTTCAAATAAATCAATGTATTCTGCCGTAATTTCGCTTTTTTGCGGGATAGATTTGTAATTCAAACAGGTGTGATACAAGTCTTTATTTTGTAATTTAATATGGTTCAATACATCGTATTCACGGCTGACTAGACGATAACGCCCGTCAGGTGTTTGAGCTTCAGAGCGGTTGATTTTAGTGAAATCCCAACGGCGCAATAAGGCTTGGTCTTGGTGCTTTTTGTTTTCCGTTTCGGCAAGATATTCTTGATAAATATGTTTTGGGTGAGAAAAAATAGGCGTGTCTTCTGCATAATATCCGCCAATGCTGATATTTTTCGGTTTGACTGTGTTGCTACTAAAGATTTTTTTATCAAATAATTCAAAATCCTGATTTAAAGTTTTGCTATCAGGATGCGGGCGGAAACGTGCGTTGAATTGCTTTTCATCTTTTAATTGCAAAAATTCAGTTAATGTTACAACGTGCAATTTTTCATTGTCTGGCAGTTGGCTGAAATCTGCGTTGCCTGTCATCACAACTAAAAAATGGATCTGCGGACGAAAGCCTTTATTGGTAAATTGCTGTTTAAATTTATCCAATTTCTTTTCCAGTATAAATTGTTTGTTTCGTGTAATAGAAACGGGCGAACGACCCATATCTTTATCATTCAAATACCATTTATCTTGACGGCAAATAATTGTTCCATTCCAATGTTTCAACTCAATAATCAACACATTGCAATGGGTAACAATAACCAAATCAAATTCACCTTCTTTACGCTCTTTTACATCAGCAAAGCGAAAGCCCGAGTATCCTTTCCAAGGAAAAATGGATTTAAGGGATTTTAATGTGTCAAATCCCTGTCCTTTTACTTTCTTGTTATTTTCAGAAGCTTGAAAAGCCTGTTTGATTTTTTCAATGGCCTCAACCTCATGTTGAGTTAAACCGCCGCCCCAATCTTGTACTTCCATCATATTGACCTTTTTCTTATAGGTAAGTAATCAAATTAAAAAAACATTCTGTCATTCTACCGAATTTTTATACTTTAACAGCATTAAAGTTGAAAATTAGATCTCAATACGATATACCCAGAATGTGCTTACTACACTAAGTAACAAATGGTATGAGGGTTCTTAATTATGGTCAATCTACAATCATGGTAAAAACGGCTGCCTAAGCAGCCGTTGGTTTTTAATCAATCATCTTGATCGAGCAGTTTTTCAGTTTTGACAAAGGTTCAGTAACAGGAAACGTGTATCCAATAAATTCTTTGAATTGTCCTGTCAAATCCATCTCGTAGAGAGTTCCTGTCCAATCATTGAAAAACTCCAAGAAAAAAGTCATAGACGACGTATAGGGCGTTAAAACCAATCTCTCATATCTCAACTTGCCTTCGAATCCTTCAGAACACACATCACAATGTATTGCAAGGTGATGAAGCTTGTTAGGGTTTTCAGCAAGAATCTTTATCGCTTGATAGAGTAACTCGACATCTACGCTAACTGCTAAATCAGGGACTGAATAGTCGTATTCGTCAGACCGATGAAATATTAGAAAGCTCTTCACTTTCCTCTGGGAAAACAATCTGCAACTTTTGCATCCCGTCTTCTTTGGAAAGTGTGAATTTTGGTTTTTCAGGAATAACATTGCTTTCGGTTTTGATATTACACATACTAGTCTCCAAAATGGGAGACAACCCTTTCGGGTTGCTCCCGAAAGGGTAGGTTTATTCAAAAATTACAAGTTATGATAACTACTCGGATTAAATAGGAAATTTAACATAATATAAATTATGCGAACTTAGACTAGTGTGATGCAATAGTCTTTTCTACAGATTATGGCCACAACC
>NZ_JBQCTZ010000162.1:0-7604 GCF_051963715.1 Neisseria sp. P0001.S005
TTGGCATATTTTCTCGTCCTGTTGAGTTAAATACTTGCCGACACCATGTCGACAAGATTGGAATTATATTTTTATTGCAAGGGTTTAGTCAAGCAAATGACTGATAAAGTTTGGTGTTTTCCAATTTATGTCTAAATTTTAGAAACAAAGGTCGTCTGAAACATTCAGACGGCCTTTGCCATTTTAAATATGGTTCTCTACTTATTTTCTCCATTGCTTTCCTTATTTATTCAGACGGCCTTAAACTCTACCCTCTTTTAAGTCCTCTAAAAAATAAAACCGCAAGACTGGCTTGCGGTTTTATTTTCACAATAATCGCTCGAAATTATTCGTCTGAAGCTTCGGTTTCAGAAGTTTCTTGATCGGCTTGCTGCCATTGTTGATGGCGGCTGCGGTGGTAGGTCAAACCTGTACCGGCAGGAATCAAACGACCAACAATTACGTTCTCTTTCAAACCACGCAGCTCGTCTTGTTTGCCCATAATAGCGGCCTCTGTCAAGACGCGGGTTGTTTCTTGGAACGATGCCGCTGAAATGAAGCTGTCTGTAGACAAGGAAGCTTTGGTAATACCCAACAACACGTTTTCGTAACGTGCCGGCTCTTTGTCTTCAGCCATGGCTTTTTCATTGGCAAGCATCACATCGCCACGCTCAACTTGCTCACCGGTAATGAACTCTGTATCACCAGAATCGACAATGTTCACTCGACGCAACATTTGACGGATGATGACTTCGATGTGTTTATCGGAAATCTTCACACCTTGCAGGCGGTAAACCTCTTGCACCTCTTGAACAATGTAGCGAGCCAATGCTTCGATACCTTGCAGACGCAGAATGTCGTGTGGGTCTACGGCACCGTCTACGATGGTTTCACCGCGGTTTACCACTTGACCGTCATGTACCAAAATCTGTTTCTCTTTAGAAATCAGGGTTTCGTATGCTACACCGTCTACGTCGGTAATAATCAGACGCTGTTTACCTTTGGTTTCTTTACCGAAGGAAACTGTACCGGTAATTTCTGCCAACATACCTGCATCTTTCGGCACGCGTGCTTCAAACAATTCGGCTACGCGTGGCAGACCACCGGTAATATCGCGGGTTTTAGAAGACGCTTGCGGAATACGCGCCAATACATCACCCTTACCGACTTCCTGACCTTCACGGATGGTAATCACCGCACCGACCGGGAATGCCATAGAAACTGGGGTAGTCGTACCAGGAATGCAAATTTCCAGACCATTTTCATCCAACAGTTTGACAGTCGGACGCAACAGTTTAGAAGCACTAGAAGAACGACGTTTGCCGTCAATCACTACCAGAGTAGACAAACCGGTTACATCGTCAGTTTGTTTCGCAACGGTAACACCCTCTTCCACGTTCTCGAATTTCACCATACCTGCGTGTTCGGTAATCATCGGACGGGTATGCGGATCCCAAGTTGCCAAAGTTTGACCGGCTTTAATGGCTTCGCCGTCTTGTACCAGCAGGATTGCACCGTAAGGTACTTTGTGACGTTCACGTTCGCGACCGATATCGTCGTGAATCACTACTTCACAAGAGCGGCCAATGACAACCAATTCGCCTTTGTTGTTGGCAACGTAACGCATTTGGCTGCTGAAACGAGCTGTACCATTGGATTTGGCTTCCACTTGGCTGGCTGCTGCCGCACGAGATGCCGCACCACCGATGTGGAACGTACGCATGGTCAGCTGAGTACCTGGCTCACCAATAGATTGTGCAGCAATTACACCTACAGCTTCACCAGCGTTAACCAGTTTACCGCGCGCCAAGTCGCGGCCATAACAGTGTGCACACAAACCATGACGGGTTTTACAAGTAATTGGCGTACGGACTTTAACCTCATCAACACCAGATTGGTCAATGATATCGACTAATTTCTCAGTCAGTAGTGTACCTGCCTCAACCAATGTTTCTCCTGTTGAAGGATCAACAACATCTGATGCTGTAACACGGCCTAAAATACGATCGCGCAACGCTTCAATTACGTCACCGCCTTGTACCACTGCTTTCATGACAAAGCCGTCTGAAGTACCGCAATCATCTTCAACAACGACCAAGTCTTGGGTTACGTCTACTAAACGACGGGTCAAGTAACCGGAGTTTGCAGTTTTCAACGCGGTATCCGCCAAACCCTTACGCGCACCGTGGGTCGCAATAAAGTATTGCAATACGGTCAGGCCTTCGCGGAAGTTAGAGGTAATAGGCGTTTCAATAATCGAGCCGTCAGGTTTTGCCATCAAACCACGCATACCGGACAACTGTTTAATCTGAGCTGCAGAACCACGGGCACCAGAGTCGGCCATCATGTAAATAGAGTTGAAGGACTCTTGATCAACTTCGTTGCCGTCACGGTCGATGACTTTTTGTTTGGACAGATTGTCCATCATCGCTTTAGCAATCTTATCGCCGGCACGACCCCAAATATCGACTACTTTGTTGTAACGTTCGCCGTTGGTTACCAAACCTTGACGGTATTGGTCTTCGATTTCTTTAACTTCGGCATTAGCCTCGGCCAGCAAGGCTGCTTTTTCTTTCGGAATTTCCATATCGTCAACCGCAATGGAAATACCGCCTTTAGCCGCAAAACCGAAACCGGTATACATCAAGTGGTCGGCGAAAATAACTGTATCACGCAAGCCGCACAGACGGAACGATGCGTTAATCAGCTTGGAAATTTCTTTTTTCTTCAGCGCTTTGTTGATGTATTCGAACGGCAGGCCTTTAGGCAAGATTTCGCTCAACAATGCACGGCCGACAGTCGTTTCGTAACGGTTAACAACAGGCTCAAACTCACCTGCTTCGTTTTTCACCCATTCGCGCAGACGTACGGTAATTTTCGTACCCAATTCAACCTGTTTGGTATGGTATGCACGATGCACTTCTTTCACATCGGCAAACAGGCTACCTTCGCCTTTAGCATTGATACGGTCGCGGGTCATGTAGTACAGACCCAATACGATATCTTGAGAAGGTACGATGATTGGTTCGCCGTTGGCTGGAGACAATACGTTGTTTGAAGCCAGCATCAGCGTGCGTGCTTCCATTTGTGCTTCCAAGCTCAATGGAACGTGTACAGCCATTTGGTCACCGTCAAAGTCGGCGTTAAATGCGGCACACACCAATGGGTGCAACTGAATCGCTTTACCTTCGATCAGGATAGGTTCGAACGCTTGAATACCCAAACGGTGCAGGGTTGGCGCACGGTTCAACATAATCGGATGTTCGCGGATTACTTCTTCCAAGATATCCCATACTTCAGGTACTTCTTGTTCTACCAATTTTTTCGCAGCTTTAACAGTAGAAGCCAAACCTTGTTTTTCCAATTTGTGGAAAATGAATGGTTTGAACAGTTCCAACGCCATTTTTTTCGGCAGACCGCATTGGTGCAGACGCAGGTATGGACCTACGGTAATCACGGAACGACCAGAGTAGTCCACACGTTTACCCAGCAGGTTTTGACGGAAGCGGCCGCCTTTACCTTTAATCATGTCAGCCAATGATTTCAGCGGACGTTTGTTGGCGCCGGTCATGGCTTTACCGCGACGACCGTTATCCAACAGAGAGTCAACTGCTTCTTGCAACATACGTTTTTCGTTACGAACGATGATGTCAGGCGCATGCAGTTCCAACAGACGTTTCAAACGGTTGTTGCGGTTAATAACGCGGCGGTACAAATCGTTCAAATCGGAAGTGGCAAAACGACCGCCATCCAATGGAACCAACGGACGCAAATCAGGTGGTAATACCGGCAGTACATCCATAATCATCCATTCCAGTTTCATACCAGAACGGTGGAAGGCTTCCAATACTTTCAAACGTTTGGCGATTTTTTTAATTTTGGTGTCAGAACCGGTAGATTCCAGCTCTTGACGCAGGATTTCGATTTCGCCGGTAATATCCAAGGTGCGCAGCAATTCACGGATACCTTCTGCACCCATTTTGGCATCGAAGTCATCGCCGTATTCGTCCAGTTTGTTATAGTAATCGTCCTCTGTCAGTAATTGACGACGTTGCAACGGAGTCATACCGGGATCGGTTACCACAAATGCTTCAAAGTACAATACGCGTTCGATATCGCGCAAAGTCATGTCCAATACCATACCCAAGCGGGAAGGCAGGGATTTCAAGAACCAAATGTGTGCAACAGGTGCTGCTAATTCAATGTGGCCCATGCGTTCGCGGCGCACTTTGGACAGGGTCACTTCTACGCCACATTTTTCACAGGTTACGCCTTTAAATTTCAAGCGTTTGTATTTACCGCACAAACATTCATAGTCTTTGACCGGGCCAAAGATTTTGGCGCAGAACAGACCGTCGCGCTCTGGTTTGAACGTACGGTAGTTGATGGTTTCAGGTTTTTTAACTTCGCCATAAGACCATGAGCGGATGGTTTCGGGAGAGGCAATACCGATTTTGATGGCATCAAACTCTTCTTCCATGCCGGCAGTTTGCAACGGATTAAATAAGTTCAACAAATTCATTTTTGCTCCTTGAAGGAAGTATTTTTACCGCATGGCGGATTTTCGATATTGGGAAACGGTACTTTTGATTTCAGACGGCCTAAATGCCGATTGCTTCATTCTTATTCTGAAACCGCTTTTTCAGACGACCTTAAAAGGCCGTCTGAAAACTTCTGTTTAGTAACGTTCCAAATCGATATCCAAGCCCAGTGAGCGAATCTCTTTAACCAATACGTTGAAGGATTCAGGCATACCGGCATCGATTTTGTGTTCGCCTTTGACGATGTTTTCGTACATTTTGGTACGGCCGTTCACGTCGTCAGACTTCACAGTCAGCATCTCTTGCAGCGTGTATGCCGCGCCGTATGCTTCCAATGCCCAAACCTCCATCTCACCGAAACGTTGGCCACCGAACTGAGCTTTACCGCCCAGAGGCTGCTGGGTAACCAGACTGTATGGACCGGTAGAACGGGCGTGCATTTTTTCGTCAACCAAGTGGTGCAGTTTCAGATAGTGCATCACACCGACTGTAACCTTACGGTCAAATGCTTCGCCTGAACGGCCGTCATACAGCGTGATTTGCGTTTTACTGTCGTTGAAGCCCAGTTTCTCAACCTCAGGATCTTCGCTTGGGTAAGCCAAGTTCAACATTTCGCGGATTTCAGACTCTTTCGCACCGTCGAATACAGGAGAGGCGAAAGATGCACCTTTACGCAGGTTGGAAGCCAATTCGATGATTTCTTCATCTGTCAGGCTGTCCAAATCTTCTTTCTTACCGCTACCGTTGTAGAGCTTGTTCAAGAATTCACGCAACTCGCTGGCTTTGCGTTGCTCTTTCAGCATACGGTCGATGCGTTCGCCGATACCTTTTGCCGCCCAACCCAAGTGAACTTCCAAAATCTGACCGATGTTCATACGGGAAGGTACGCCCAATGGGTTCAGTACGATGTCTACCGGACGGCCGTCAGCCATGTAAGGCATGTCTTCCACTGGCAGAATGCGTGATACCACACCTTTGTTACCGTGGCGACCCGCCATTTTGTCACCGGCTTGCAGACGGCGTTTGATGGCGATAAATACTTTCACCATTTTTTGTACGCCCGGTTGCAGCTCGTCGCCCTGGGTCAATTTTTTCTTCTTGATCTCATACAACTCATCCGCTTCTTCGCGTTTTTGTTGCAGGCTCAATTTAATCAGTTCCAACTGTTTGGCCAAATCTTCGTCAGCCAGACGGATGTCAAACCAATCATGTTTGCTGGACAGGCTTGCCAAATATTCGGTAGTGATTTCGCTGCCTTTAGCCAGCTTCATCGGACCACCATTGGCTTTTTGACCCACAATCATACGTTCGATACGGTCGAATGCGTCATTATCGAAAATACGCAATTGATCGCCCAAATCTTGACGGTAACGTTTCAATTCAGAATCAATAATGGATTGAGCACGTTTGTCGCGTTGGATACCTTCACGAGTGAAGACTTGAACGTCGATAACGGTACCGCTCATGCCGGTAGGCATACGCAATGAAGTATCTTTTACGTCAGATGCTTTTTCACCGAAAATGGCACGCAGCAGTTTTTCTTCAGGAGTCAGTTGGGTTTCGCCTTTAGGTGTTACTTTACCTACCAAGACGTCACCTGCTTCTACTTCTGCACCGATATACACGATACCGGATTCATCCAAACGGTTTTGCATACGCTCAGACAAGTTCGGAATATCGCGGGTAATGTCTTCTGCACCCAGCTTGGTATCACGGGCAACAACGTTCAGTTCTTCAATGTGAATCGAAGTATAACGATCGTCCGCAGCCACTTTTTCTGAAATCAGAATCGAGTCTTCGTAGTTGTAACCGTTCCATGGCATGAAGGCGATGGTCATGTTTTGACCCAAAGCCAACTCGCCCAAGTCGGTAGATGCACCATCGGCCACCAGGTCACCACGTTGCAACACATCTCCTGCTTTTACGGCCGGACGTTGGTTGATGTTGGTAGATTGGTTGGAACGGGTGAATTTAACCAAGTTGTAAATATCGACACCCACTTCACCGGCAGTTGCTTCATCATCATGAACACGAACTACGACGCGGTTGGCATCTACATACTCAACCACACCGCCGCGGCGGGCAACGATTGCAGTTGCAGAGTCAACGGCAACAGAGCGCTCGATACCGGTACCAACCATTGGTTTTTCAGGGCGCAGGCACGGTACGGCCTGACGTTGCATGTTGGCACCCATCAATGCACGGTTCGCGTCATCATGTTCCAAGAATGGAATCAGAGATGCTGCAACAGATACTACTTGACCGGTTGCCACGTCCATATATTGAACGCGGTCAGGCGTTGCCATAATGGTTTCGCCTTTTTCACGACAAGTAACCAAGTCGCCAATCAAATTACCTTCTTTGTCCAAATCGGCATTCGCCTGTGCAATCACATAACGACCTTCTTCGATAGCAGACAAGTAGTCGATTTCTTCAGTTACTTTACCATCGACAACACGGCGGTAAGGGGTTTCCAAGAAACCATAATCATTAGTACGCGCATAAACGGACAATGAGTTGATCAAACCAATGTTTGGACCCTCAGGTGTTTCAATAGGACATACACGGCCATAGTGGGTCGGGTGTACGTCTCGCACCTCAAAGCCGGCACGTTCGCGAGTCAAACCGCCCGGGCCCAATGCAGATACACGGCGTTTATGGGTAACTTCAGACAATGGGTTGGTCTGATCCATAAATTGGCTCAATTGGCTAGAGCCGAAGAATTCTTTAATCGCGGCAGAAACAGGTTTCGCATTGATCAAGTCATGCGGCATCAAGTTCTCAGATTCTGCTTGGTTCAAACGCTCTTTAACTGCACGTTCTACACGAGCCAAACCGCTGCGGAATTGGTTTTCAGTCAACTCACCCACAGAACGAACACGACGATTACCCAAATGGTCAATATCGTCTACTTCGCCATGACCGTTACGCAGTTCAACCAATGTAGCAATGGAAGCAACGATGTCTTCAACGCTCAGAACGTAACCACCTTTTTCGGATGCGCCGGCCAAAGTCTCATTCAACAAACGGCCATACCAAGAGTTTTGTTGTGCTTCAGACAATTTTTGCTCGTATGTGCGCGTA
>NZ_JBQCTZ010000163.1:0-7593 GCF_051963715.1 Neisseria sp. P0001.S005
CAATCATCGGCGGTATTGCTTTCTGTTCCACTTTCCGTCGCGTTGCCGCGCCCGGCCGTTAGCCGGCATTCTGCTCTATGGAGCCCGGACTTTCCTCCCCGTATGCCTTACGCGATACGCGGCGACTGTCTGTCCGACCTGTATGAGGTGCGGATTATAACACAGCCGCCATAGGGTTCAGACGGCCTAAATATTTATTTTTTCTTTTTAAATGCTATTTCGGTCAAACCCAATTCCTGTGCTTTTTTGCGGACTGCGGATTCGGGCATTTCGCGTGCCAGGCGGCTGGTGCAGTATTCGGTCATGGTGGTGGCGCAGGCTTTGAAGTTGCCGGTAAAGTCGCTGGCGGCACTCAAAAACGGGATGAGGCGGCCGGCCATGATTTCTTCGGCCGGTGCGTCTGTTTGGGCGGATACGCGTCCGGACTCGACCGCCGAGAAGATTTGTTCGGTAAAGCGTCGGGCGAAGTTTTCTTCTGTTTGGCAGTCTTGGAATGCGGTGTTTTCGTGTTGGCAGACAAGGGTAACTTCGCCTTCTGCTTCTTGCAGCGGTTCGGCCAAATCGAGTTTGAGGGTTTGCTTGTCGGTTTGCAGCCAGGCAGTGCGGCCTTGGGTTTTGATGATTTTGCCGTAAACGCCGATGGCATCGTTTTTAGGGATGTTTTTCTGTTCGGCAAGTTGCTGGGCCGAGAATAATGGGGCTTGTTCGGCAAATGCGCCGCCGGTTTCGTGTTTGAAGTAGGCGGCAAGGTCTTGTTTGATGAGGGCTTGGGTCAGCAGTTTTTCGCCTTCGGTCAGGCGGTGTGCAAAGCCGTGTGTTTTGGGGGCGGATGCGGCATCCGTGGTCTTGGTGTCCGGTGTGCAGGCGCTCAGGAGTAAAAGCAGGGGAAGGATGTATTTCATGGTTGGTCTCTCAACAGGCCGTCTGAACCTATGGTTTCAAACGGTCAGCGTTGTTTATCGATAACGATAAACCTGGCGGGGATAAACGGGATAGGCCGGGTAATTGCGGACGGGTTCGCTGTCTTGGTAAATGACGGTTGTTCCCGGCGGGGCGTTGATGGTCACGGTTTTGTTGACAGTGGTTTGCGAGTGGACGGGCAGGTCCAAGACGGCGGTGCGCCCATACGGAGTCTCGGTATAGACGCACGCGCTCAGCAAGAGGGTGACGCTCAGTGCCAATGCCTTCATGTTTCAGACGGCCTTATTTGAGCAGGTTTTTCAAGGCCAGGCGCACGCCTTCGCCAACTTCCGTGCCATTGGGAATGCCTTTGGTGGCGGCTTTGGCTTCGCGTTCGTTGTAGCCGAGGGCAAGCAGGGTGTTGATGATGTCTTGGCTTTCGTCGGCAACGGCATCAGGGGCAAACAGGCCGTCTGAAACAGTATGGGACACGAGTTTGCCGCGCAGTTCCAACACCATGCGTTCGGCGGTTTTTTTGCCGATGCCGGGGGCGGAGGAGAGGCGTTTGACGTCTTCTTCGGCAATGGATTGCGCCAGCTCGTCGGCATTCATGGCCGACAAAATGCCCAATGCGGTTTTGGCACCGATGCCGCTGACTTTGACCAGTTGGCGGAAGGTGGCGCGTTCCTCGGCTGAGGCGAAACCAAACAGCAAATGCGCGTCTTCGCGGACGACAAGCTGGGTGTAGAGATGGACGGTTTCGCCAACGGGGGGCAGGTTGTAGAAAGTCTGCATGGAAACGTCGGCTTCATAACCGACGCCGTTGACGTCGATAACGACCTGCGGCGGATTTTTCTCAATCAATTTGCCTGTGAGCCTGCTGATCATGGTGTTCCCCTGTGATTAAAAAAGGCCGTCTGAAACCTTGTAATCGGGTTTCAGACGGCCTTGTATTGTATCAAACTTCAGCGGTAACGCGGACGAAATCAGATGGCGGATGCCAGGTTCAGATGACGGGCGCGTTCGCCTGCTTCGGCAGCACGTTCTTGGCTGCTGAACGGCCCCATTTTGACAACGTATTCGTAGTTGCGTTTTTCAAGCATGACTTTACTGTCCGACGGCAGGCTTTGTGCGGCTTGGTTCAGATAAGCCTGTGCTTCGCGTTGGGTACCGAAAGATTTCAAATCAACAAAAAATTCTTTGTTGTTTGGGGAAATAATGGTTTGAGCGGCGGTTTGGCCGGGGATGATTTGTTCAACTTTGACGTTGGCCGAGCCTTGGTTGATGAAACCTAATTGTTGGGCGGCGGCTTTGGAAACATCGATGACGCGGTTGCCGTGGAAAGGGCCGCGGTCGTTGACACGGACGATGACGCTTTTGCCGTTTTGCATATTGGTCACGCGTGCGTAGCTGGGAATAGGGAGGGTTTTGTGGGCGGCGGAGAGGGCGTTCATATTGTAACGCTCGCCGCTGGAAGTTTTACGGCCGTGGAATTGGTTGCCGTACCATGAGGCTTTGCCGGTTTGGCTGAAAGAGGAAACTTTGGTCAGCGGCGTGTAGCGTTTGCCGGCAACTTTGTAACTGCGGTTGGCAGAAGGATGCAGTTTTTCGACTCGGACCACGCTGTCGGCAACGGCGGCATTGATGGAAAGGACGCCAATGGTGGCGGCGGCTAAGGAAAGGAGGGTTTTTTTAGTAAAAGTCAAAACGGGTTCCGTTCTTGAGTTGATAACGCAGCGGTTTCAGACGGCCTATTATACGCCGCCGGCAAAACCGTTTTGTCGCCATGCTTCAAACAGAATAACGGCGACGGTATTGGAAAGATTCATGCTCCTGCTGTCGGGCATCATCGGCAGGCGGATTTTTTGTCCGGCAGGCAGGCTGTCGAGAACTTCGGCAGGCAGGCCGCGTGTTTCGGGACCAAACAGCAACACGTCGCCTTCGCGGAAGGAAACTTCGTCGGGGCGGGTAGAGCCTTTGGTGGTCAGTGCGAAAATGCGGCGGCCTTCGAGTGCCTTGAGGCAGTCTTCGAAATTCTCATGTACCGTCAGTTTGGCAAACTCGTGATAATCCAAGCCCGCACGCTTCATTTTGGACGAATCCAGAGGGAAACCAAGCGGCTTGACCAAGTGCAAATCAGCACCGGTATTGGCGCACAGGCGGATAATATTGCCCGTATTGGGCGGGATTTCGGGTTGGTACAAAACTATGGTAAACATATAAATCAATCACTTATAGAGTGGCATAATGCCGAAATGTTCCATGGGTGTCAAAAACTTTAAGCTATTTTTTCATTGGCGGCCGCGCCAAACTCCAGCAAAAAATCTTACCTGCGCCTGATTTTTTCAGCGTTTTCGCCAATTCGTTTAAAGTCGAGCCGGTGGTGAAGACATCATCAATTAACAGAATATTACACGCCTTCGGCAATTCGGCTTTGATTTTAAATGCATTCTTGATATTTTGCCGACGTTCGTCGCTTTTCAGCGTACTTTGCGGCTCGCCATGCCGTCTGAAAACCGCGTGGCGCGGCAGCAGCGTCCAGCCGTAGCGTTTCGCCAAAATATCCGTCAACGCCTCGCTTTGGTTGAATCCGCGTTTGAGCCGCCGCTCTTTGCTCAAAGGCATGGGCAGGACGAAATCGAAGTGTTCCGTCGCCAGCCAGTCCGGTGCGTTTTGGCACATCAAATCCGCCAACGGACGGCTCATGCCCAAATCGGCCAAGTGTTTCAGCTCGCGTATCATGCTGCTGACGGGCGGTTCGTAATACAGCGAGGCCCACATTCTATCAAATGCGGGCGGCTTTTTCTGACAACTGCCGCACACTGCCCCGCCCGCGACATGGCGGAAACACAAAGGGCAGCTTTGTGCCGCGTCGATAAAATATTCCGTCAAATCGTTTGCGCAGCCTCGGCAAAGGCCGTCCGAAACGGAATCGTGGCATAATACGCAACGTCGCGCATTGAGCTGTTTCAAACTGCGCCACCAAGAAAGAACATTCATGCCACACTCCGCCAAAAAAGTTTATCTGATACACGGTTGGGCGGCGAACCGCCATGTATTTGACGATTTGATACCGCGCCTGCCTGCCGATTGGGACGTCCGCGCGCTTGATTTGCCCGGACACGGCGATGCGCCTTTTGCCGAACCGTTTGATATTGCCGCCGTTGCCGAAGCCTTCGCCGGACAAATCGACACGCCGGCACACATTCTCGGCTGGTCTCTGGGCGGACTGGTTGCCCTGTATTTGACCGCGCTTTATCCCGACAAAATCCAATCGCTCTGCCTGACGGCAAGCTTTGCCCGATTGACTGCCGACACGGATTATCCCGAAGGCTTGGCGCAACCTGCCTTGGGCAAGATGGTCGGCGCATTCCAGCAGGATTATGCCAAACATATTAAACAGTTTCTACAGCTGCAACTGCTGCACACGCGGCATTCCGGCGAAATCTTAAACCGGGTGTTACCTGATTTGGCGCGCTGCGGCACGCCTTCCGCCTTACAGGCCGCGCTTGAAGCGGTCAACCATGCCGACGCGCGTCCGTTGTTGCCGCTTATTCAAACGCCGTCATTGCTGGTGTTTGGACAGAAAGACGCCATCACGCCGCCGCGCATGGGCGAATATTTACACCGCCATTTGAGTGACAGCGAGCTGGTCCTTATCGACAAAGCCGCACACGCGCCCTTTTTAAGCCATGCCGACGAGTTTGCCGAAACCTACCGCAATTTTGTCGAAAAGGCCGTCTGAAACAGCCTTAAACCATAAGATTATTGTCGGGCAAAGCCCGCTGACACGACCCACCATGACCGAACAAGACAAACGCTGGCAGATTCACCGCCATCTCGCCCAAGACACCGACGAGCGCCTGCAGCTGGTCCGCAATGCACCCAAACGCATCATGCTGATTGGTGCCGATGCCGACATCAGCCGCAGCCTGCTGGCCGCGCGTTATCCCGATGCCGTGTTTAAAGAATACGATCCGAATGCCGATTTTTTGAAAACCGCCGCCGCCGCGCGCAAAGGCGGTTTTTGGCAGAAGCTGACCGGCAAAACCATTCCGCAGCATTGCCAAGCCCTGACCGCGCCGCTGCCCGAAGCATCCGCCGATATGTTGTGGGCCAACCTCAGCCTCAGCCGCGCCGACGATATTTTGCCGGTATTGAAAAACTGGGCCGCTGCTTTGAAAACCGACGGATTATTGTTTTTTACGCACTTTGGCCGCGACAGCCTGAGCGAACTGACAGGCCGTCTGAACCATGAAGGCATCGAATGCGAAGCGCCCACGCTGATTGATATGCATGACTTGGGCGATATGCTTGCCGACAACGGCTTTTACGATCCGGTAACCGACACGGCGAAGCTTGAGTTGAGCTATAAAAAAGCCGGGACGTTTTGGCAGGACATGGAAACCTTGGGATTGTGGAATGCGTTGAAGTTCAGCAATCCGCAAGCGGCCAAGGAATGTGTGGATAAGATTTTTGCCAACGAAGGCCGTCTGAACATCACGCTTGAAACTGTGTACGGCCATGCCGTGAAGAAATTGATGTTGCCGCAAGGGGAGAACGTGGTGCAGTTTTTCCCGAAACGGCAGGGCTAGTTTGGCGGTTGTGGCGGTAGGGTTGACACCGCGATTGTGTGTTGACGAATGCGGTTTGTCGTTTGTATCGATTGCCTGCGCTGATTGAAATGTATGAAAAAGGCCGTCTGAAAAGTTTTCAGACGGCCTTTTGTTTGATTCCAAATTAAGCCTGTTTGGCCGCCCATTCGGCCGGAGTGGCGGCAACGGAAATAGACAGCGCGTGCAATTCGTTACTTTCGAGTTGCGGCTTGAGGCCGTCTTTAATCAGGCGGTGGCGGGCGAGGCGGGCTTTGCCTTCAAATGAGGAGGAAACGATTACGGCGAAGAAGTGATGGCCGTCGCCTTCGACTTCGACGTGTTCGCAAGGGGTAACACCTTCAATCAGGGTTTTGACTTGTTCGGGTAAAAGCATGGGGGTTCCTTGGGAAATGGTTTGCTTGTAAAAGAGGGCATTATACCGAATCTTGATAAAAACAGGCCGTCTGAAAAACCAAACTTCGGGTTTCAGACGGCCTCGGTCTTTTGAAGCGTCAAATGCTTATTCATACACTTTCAGCAGCTCGACTTCAAAAATCAAAGTCGCGTGCGGAGGAATCACGCCGCCGGCACCGTGTGCGCCGTAGCCCATTTCGGAAGGAATGGTCAGCTTGCGTTTGCCGCCTTCTTTCATGCCGCCGAAGCCTTCGTCCCAACCTTTAATTACTTGGCCGACGCCCAGAGTGATGGTCAGCGGTTGACGGCGGTCGAGGCTAGAGTCGAATTTGGTACCGTCTTCCAACCAGCCGGTGTAATGTACGGTGATTTCTTTGCCTTTGACGGCTTCTTTGCCGTGGCCTTCTTGCAAGTCTTCAATAATCAGGCTCATGATGTTCCTTTCGGATGTATGGTGAAAATCGGCTCAAGATTACCATATTGTGTGGAATCGTGAAACAAAGCCGTCCATATGGCCGGCAACAAAAAGGCCGTCTGAAACGGATTTTCAGACGGCCTTATATATTACGCCCCGTGAAAGGGGCAATTAACCAAACTTAACAACCCCCTTTCATTAGCCAAGTGAAAGGGGCTTTTTTATGTCAGCAAATATTATTTTCAGTTCGTCTTACTGGCGAATATTCAAATTAAAAAATTCATGTGTTTTGTGCTTTTACCGATTCCAAGTAGGAAAAGCCCATGAACTGGAAACGCAAGAAACGTTTCCAGATTTGTTGGAAACGCTGAAAAAAATAGATTCGGCAGGCTCTCACTATCCTGTCATTTTAACTTCGGACGGTTCGCCATTTATTGTTCTTTAATAGTTTGTCGGAATGAAGGGCTTTCGGTCGCAGACCGTCGGGCGCGCGTCAGCGCGGCAGACGGGAAGCGGCAGAAAGCCCCCCCCCCCTTGACTAACAGGGGGGGAGCAAAAATCAAAGCCCCGAAATTCCAAAAGAGGGGAGCAGATGAGCCAAATAGAATATTTCTCACATTTCATCACGGATGAGCGGGGGAAACTGATTGAAGTTCCGCAAAGGCGGGGCATACAGGACGGCGTTTTCATAGACTGGCTTTCTATAACATTCCATGAAGACACATTGGTAAAAATCGCCGGATGTCCGTTGGTATCTGATACTGAATACATGTACGTCTTGAGCAGGAAGTTAGAAGAAATTTTAGGTTTCGGCATTACCCGAAAATGCAAGTCCAAAGGTAACAAGTTTTATGAATCCATGTACCGGCTCGGATCGGAAGATGTGGATTATGGAGAAGTCCATTATGGCGGCCAGCGGGATACCGTTTTGATTGAGCTGAAAGGCGTCGGGTGCAATCTCGCGCAAGCGGGTTGGGAAGCAAGGATGAGGCAGTTTTTGGAAAACGCCGTCCGACCAAGAATAACCCGAATCGATTTGGCATTGGATTTTTTTGATGGAAGCTACACACCTGATCAGGCAATGTTAGATCACGATAACGGCTTTTTCGACAATCACAATATGCGCCCGAAGTCCGAGACAGTCGGGTCAGCATGGCGTAAAGAAGACGGCACAGGTAAGACGTTCTATGTTGGTCGGAAGAAAAATTCCCGATTTGTCCGTGTATACGAAAAAGGCCGTCAGTTGGGTGATAAGGACAGTCCATGGGT
>NZ_JBQCTZ010000164.1:0-7495 GCF_051963715.1 Neisseria sp. P0001.S005
AACGCCCAGTTAAACGGCGTGCCCATTGCCATCAAAATGCCCATAATCGAGAGCATGGTAATGATGACTTGCAAACCACCCAAGCCGAATACGAGGCGGCGCATGGCTTTGAGTTTGGGCAGGGAGAATTCGAGACCGATGCTGAACATCAAGAATACAATGCCAATTTCGCCCAAATAGTCGGTAGCGTGGCTTTGCGGAATCAGTTTGAACATGCCCGGGCCGGCAATAAAACCGACCAAAAGATAACCGAGCATGGAAGGAATGTTGAACTTGCGACAGCAGATAACCGTAATGACGGAAACCAACAGGACAATGACAATGGGACCGAGGGAGAATTCGTGCATAGAGTGGGCGGCCTTTCGTTAAAAGTAGCTATTGTTATATAGGCCGTCTGAAACACGTCGAAAACCGACAGTAAACCCAAATAAAAACGCACAGAACGAACTTCATTTCTGCGATTTGATTTCCCGTATCATGTTTATTTGGACTTACTGTTTCGAGCGTTATCTAACGGATTATTAAGATTATATCAAGATAGAATGTAAAGTAGTGTTTTGGTTGACAAAAAGGGCCGTCTGAAATATTCAGACGGCCTTTAAATAAACAAACGGTTTAAGGCATCAACATGCCGCCGTTGACATGAAGTGTCTGACCGGTAATGTATTTTGCCTGATCAGAAGCTAAGAACAAGACTGCATCGGCAATATCTTGCGCTTCACCGAATTTGCCCAAAGAAGTTTGCGCTTCAAAAGTTTTGCGGGTTTCTTCTGGCAGGGCACGGGTCATATCGGTGTCGATAAAGCCGGGGGCAACACAGTTGACGGTAATGCCGCGGCTGCCGACTTCACGCGCCATAGATTTGGAGAAGCCGATTAAGCCTGCTTTTGCGGCCGCATAGTTGGTTTGACCGGCATTGCCCATCACGCCGACAACGGATGTGATGTTAATGATGCGGCCGGCACGCTGTTTCATCATGCCGCGCAATACCGCTTTGGAGGCGCGGAACACAGATTTGAGGTTGACCTGCATGATGTCGTCCCACTCTTCCTCTTTCATGCGCATCAGGAGGTTGTCGCGGGTAATGCCGGCGTTGTTGACCAGAATATCCAGTTTGCCGAATTCTTTCTCGATGTCGGCAATCAGGTTTTCGATGGTTTCAGGCTCGGCAGAATTCAATGCACGGCCTTCGCCGCCCCATTGTGCCAAGCGTTCGCCGATTGCAGCCGCACCGCTCTCACTGGTAGCCGTGCCGATAACTTTTGCACCGGCCGCCGCCAAAGTATCGGCAATCGCCGCACCAATACCGCGAGAAGCGCCGGTTACCAAAGCGATTTTGCCGCTCAAATCTTGTGTACTCATGCTGTTTCCTTTTTGATACTATTTATATCACATGCTGTATAAATAGTAGTTAAATGTTTGGATGTCAACCACGCTATTAATTTAACGATAGTTTTCCAAATTTGGACGTAAAGTATTATCAAGGAGAATTTTATCAGTATATTTCAAGCATAAAGGGTGAAATATATCTCCTAATATATTTGTCCAAGGGATAGGGTATCCGGGGTTATTACCTAGAACGTTACCAGGATTATTCTCCAGTTGCTCAGCGTAATTATCCATTCTATTTAATAGTTCGTTGTACCATTCTTGAGTAAAAGGGGTTTGTTTGCGAAAAATATAGGCGCAATTTCCAGCTATGATACTAAAATAACATTGCATATCTTCGCCAATCTTGCCTTCAACAGGTGCTAAGTCTTCTGCTTTAATCTCAGGATAGCCAATAAAATATGCATTACTACAATCTAAAGTGTCAAAAACAGGACTCCAATTGTATTGAGCAGCTTTAATATCACTATAACCTCCACCGTAATGATGCATAAAATAGCAACGTAGATAATCAGCTTTATGTACTAAGGATAAGTATTTGAATGCGTGGTGCAGTGGATACTCAGGTAAAATATATTCTGATAAATTATTTGGAGTAATCAATACCACTTCTACTCCTGAAACTAGTTTCAGAAGCTCAAAATGCGATTGACGGGATTCTGACATTGGATTGTTACCAGTCCAAAAAGTGTAAATTTTTCTAGGAACGGGATTCTTGTCAATTATGAATGTTGTTTGCTTAATAACTTTACTTAGAAAACTATCTGGATAGTTTTCTGATTTATATATATAAGGATTACTTGAAATGAAACGATAATTTGCTTGAAGCTGACGTTGTATTTTCCAAGTATGAAATATTTTTTTTAATATTCGTCTCATTAGCTACTACTCCAAGTAGGGTTGGATTTTTTGATATCTTCTGGGGTTGAACCATTTATAAAAATATTTTCTCAAAGGGTTGTTATATTTTTTTCGTTTTAATTCATATTGTTTTAGTGTGTATGAAGTTAAAAGTTGTAGAAAAATCCCGTTTTCTTTGTAAAAATCATAGTGTTTGTTATAAATTCTTAGTAGGTTGTCTGAGACTTTTATATCAGAGGCTAAATTACTCACTGATGATTCGTCGAGTCGTTGTCGGTAGTAAAATAAAGGTTGATGAATTTGTTTGACTTTCCCACCATTTTTAATGATGGAAATAAACAGTTCCCAATCTTCAATAAAAGTCATGTTGCTATCAAAGCCACCCACTGCATCGTAATCTTTTTTTCGGATTAAGGCGGTAATATAGATGCAGTTCTGCAGTAAAAAGTCTGGTAAGGCAAATTTAGGTAACTTCCATGGTTCATTTCTCGCACCAAAAAGAAAGGCATCGGTATATACAATTGCTAATTTCTTATCAGCTTCAGCTGCATCTACACATACTTTCAAATAGTCTATTCCCAAAAGATCATCTGAATCTAGACAAACAAGGTAATCGCCACGGGCATATTGAATAGCATGAATACGAGCTTTGACGCAGTAAGTATTTTCTTGTGAAAGTACTTTTAATCTAGATTCTTTTTTTGCTTCTTCATATAGAATTTCTAAGGTATTGTCGTTTGAACCATCATCAATAGCTATAATTTCAAAGTTTTGATAAGACTGGTGATAAATACTTAATAAAGTTTCCTTAATGTAATTAGCTGAGTTATAGCATGGAATAATAATGGATATAAGAGGTTGATGTTTATGCATTTTCGCCCTGTTTTTAATTTTCAGTTAAATTATAAGTTTAATTTCCATGTTAATAGAAATTTAAAAGACATTTATCCCAAAATATGATAGTAAGTTTTTGATTTTTTATATGGGCCTATCATTATGGTTTGACTTTTATATCTTCTATTGGATTTGGAAGCTTTATTTCTTTATATGGTTGAATTTGTAGTATATAACTAATCCAATTTTTAAAACTGTACTTTTGTCGAATTTTCTCATCAATATCAACGTAGGGTTTTGCTAAAAACTCATCTAGTTGTGCAAAATCATATCCATCCCAAACTAGGAAATTATTAGGGTGATAAAAATCATAGTATTTTACTTGTGTATTTGTGGTAATCAGCTTTTGTTTATTTCCTAGTGCTTCGAAAGTGCGAAAAGATAAGCCATTATGCTTATCAATAACAAAGTCAATTAATACTTTCGCATGTTGGGCACGTTTAATATTTTCCTCAAAGCTGATTGTTTTATCAATAAGTGTAATGCTCTCATCAGGGTATATTTTTCTGCCATCTGCGTATCTTTTCCAAAATATATTTATGTCAGTACTCTTATTCCTTGTTTTTGCATAGCGTCCAAAATTAGCAATTACTTTTGCTCGGGAGTCCATATGAACACCTGTGAAGTAGAAATCTACTGTTCTTTCGGGAAGGTTATCTAGCTCATAGTCAAAATAGAAATTTGTTGCAGGAAAGAGATGGTATTCCGAATAATATAAATCATTTGAATCAAAAACATAACATCTATTAAATTCATTTATTAAGGGATAAATTGAAGGAAATCGATGTAAACCGTCAAATTGATAATTAACTACACCATTTTGACTTATTTTATTAAGAAATTGAATAAAATCATTATTGTATATGTCGCCACTAATTAATAAAGCGTAGTCTAATTCGCCAATATTCTTAATTTTCTCTGTAATAATATTCTGTAATGTTGAACATTTCAAATTTTTTTTAGCAGATATATCTTTGTAAATAAATTTACTCCATTTTACTTTTAGCCAACTAGAAATAGAAGGATAACGGAAGTTTTCAAAGTCTTCTGTAATATTAATAACTTTAAAACCATGGTATTTCAAATTTTTATCAATTAGTTTATACAATCCGGATACAGTAGGCATTCCAAATAATATTGTTTTACTCATAACTATTTCTTATATTGATTAGAACTTGTTGAAGGTGTTTTCGTAATCAAGTTGCCAATAAGTTAGGCGACTTAATTCCAGTATTTACAATTTTGATATTTATATTCATTCAGGCAGGAGTCTGGCAAAGTTACTTAGTTTGAAATATGCATTAAAAACGGTTATTAAGATGAATCTTCTTGTAAATGCCTATATTTTCTGATTTAGGATTTCTTCCCCATCTTTTTTGTTGTTATTTTACTGGTTTATATTCAAGAATTAAAGACGGCCTTTTTGAGGAAGGCCGTCTAAAAACGTTTTAGTGGGCTTCGATAAATGTAGCCACTTGGTCGGCATTGGTCAATGCGCTGCACGCGGCTTCTTTGTTGATGCGTTTGGCGAGGCCTGCAAGGACTTTGCCGGGGCCGCATTCGGCGGATTCGGTGATGCCTTCGGAAACAAGCGCGTTGACGGTTTCTGTCCAGTGCACCGGGCTGTACAGTTGGCGTACTAAGGCATCTTTGATTTTGTCGGCATCATCGTAAGAAGCGACATCGGCGTTATGGATGACGCGGATTTGCGGTTGTTTGATGGTGATGTCTTTCAATGCTTCGGCAAGCTTTTCCGCTGCAGGCTTCATGAGGCTGCAATGTGAAGGAACGGAAACAGGCAGCGGCAGGGCGCGTTTGGCTCCGGCTTCTTTGGCGGCGGCCATGGCGCGTTCGACTGCGGCGGTATTGCCGGCAATCACAACTTGGCCTGGGGAGTTGAAGTTGACGGCTTCAACGACTTCGCCTTGTGCAGCTTCGGCACAAATGGCTTTGACTTGCTCATCTTCCAAACCCAAGATAGCGGCCATTGCGCCTACGCCTTGCGGTACGGCAGATTGCATGAGTTCGGCGCGCAGGCGGACCAGTTTGACCGCGTCTGCGAAATCCAATGCGCCGGCAGCAACGAGGGCGGTGTATTCGCCGAGGCTGTGGCCTGCAACGACGGAAGGGATTTTACCGCCGGCTTCCAAGTAGGCGCGGTAGGTAGCAATGCCGGCAGCCAGCATGATGGGCTGGGTGTTGACGGTTTGTCCGATTAATTCGGCATCTTCGCCGTTAATCATTGCCCACAGGTCTTGACCCAATACGGCGGAAGCTTCGTCAAATGTGGCTTTAACGATGGCTTGCTCGGCAAAGCCGTTCATCATGCCTAGGCTTTGTGAGCCTTGTCCGGGGAAGAAGAATGCGAAAGACATGGTAATTCCTTATTGGTTTGAATGTTTGAGGGTGTCTGCCAGCAGAAGGAGGGTGGCGACAGTATTGGTTGCGGCGGTCAGCCGGAAGGTGCGGACAAAATTAGGTTTGCTGGTCTTATGCCTGAATGCGAGGCTGCCGCAATAACCGCCCGGCCAGCCGCCAAGCAGGTTGAGCAGGTGTAATTTTGCTTCGGGTATGCGTCTGCCGTGATTGCGTGCGCGCTGTTTGTCTAGGCAGTAAAGCAGGAAAATGTATGCACTCAGTGCGAGATAGGCGGTTGCCAGTTTGGGCAATATTGCTGCCGTTATGCTTAAAAACAGGCTGCTGATGCAGAGTGCAAATGTTAGGGATTTCATGGGTTTGAGCAGAATAGGCCGTCTGAAAAGGGTGTTCAGACGGCCCAACCGTTAGTATTTCACCAAAACCGCACCCCAGGCAAAACCGCCGCCGATGCCTTCGAGCAAGAGGTTTTGTCCGCGTTTGATTTGGCCGTTTTTAATACCGACATCCAGTGCCAGTGGAATGGAGGCGGCGGACGTGTTGCCGTGGTCTTGGACAGTCAAGATGACTTTGTCCATGCTCAAGCCTAAGTGTTTGGCGGTAGAGTCGATAATGCGCTTGTTGGCTTGGTGCGGCACAATCCAATCGATTTGATCAGCAGTGTAACCGGCTTCTTCGATAACGTCATCTGCGATTTTAGACAGCATTTTGACGGCAAACTTGAATACGCCGGGGCCGTCCATACTGATGTAGGGTGAACCACAAACCTGGCCGTTGGCGATTTGTCCGGGGACGTTCAAAAGGTTGAGGTAGTTGCCATCGGCTTTGAGTTTGCTGTGGATGATGCCCGGTTCGTCAGATGCGCTTAAGACAACCGCGCCCGCACCGTCACCAAAGAGGACACAGGTGGTGCGGTCGTTCCAATCGACGATGCGGCTGAAGGTTTCCGCACCGATAACCAAAGCGTTTTTCGCCATGCCGCTTTTGATGTAGGCATTGGCAGTGGTCAGGGCATACATAAAACCGGCGCACACGGCTTGTACGTCAAAGGCAGGACAGCCGTTGGCAATGCCCAATTTTTGCTGCACGATGGTTGCCGTAGAAGGGAACTGCATATCGGGAGTGGCTGTGGCGACGATAATCAGATCGATATCGTCAGCCTGCAAATTGGCATCTGCTAAGGCGCGGCGCGCTGACTCGGCGGCCAAGTCGCTGGTTTTTTCGTTGTCGTCTGCAATATGGCGAAATTTGATACCTGTACGCGTGGTAATCCACTCGTCGGAAGTGTCCACTTTTTTTGCAAGGTCGTCATTGCTGACGCGGTTGGCAGGAAGGTAGCTGCCTGTACCGGAAATTTTGGCATATTGCATGAGAACGGCCTTTTTAGAGAGTTGATTCAGATAGTCGGGTATTGTAAGCGAAAATGGGAAAATTCCCAATATTAAGAATGAAGTCGGTGATTAAAGATAAAAACAGGCCGTCTGAACATTTTGAAGTTTCAGACGACCTGTGTATATCAGCCTTAAGCTTCCGTTGCTGGAGTGGCAGCTTCCAGTTCTGCTTTGGCGGCTTCCAAAGCAGCCAACTGGGTGGCTACGCCTTGTTCGATTTTGGCGAGGCCGGCGGATTTGGCTTCGTGGTAGGCTTCTTCTAAAGCATAACGGAAGCCGACTTCATCGGTTCCGCCGTGGCTCTTAATCACGATACCGCGTAAACCAAGCAGGATGGCGCCGTTAAATTTGCGCGGATCCAGTTTGCCTTTCAAACCTTTGAGCGCGGGCAGGGCGGCAATGGCGGCAAGTTTGTTGAACAGGGTGCTTTGGAATTCACGGCGGATGGCACCGCTCATGAATTTAACCGCGCCTTCGATGGTTTTGAGCATAACGTTGCCGACAAACCCGTCTGCGACAACGACATCGGCTTCGCCATACAAAACGCTGTTGCTTTCGATATTGCCGATGAAGTTGAGTTTGCT
>NZ_JBQCTZ010000165.1:0-7469 GCF_051963715.1 Neisseria sp. P0001.S005
CTGAAATTATCCGTCCGCAAATTTTCCGACGCACAAAGCGGACAAGCCGCATTGGATGCCGCGCTGTCCTCAGGCAAACTGGCCGGTTTGCAAACCTCCGTCTTCTGGCTGCCCTACTTCCCACCGCAAATGCGCTTCCATTTCAACGCACACAATCTTTTGGTATACGGCAAAGACGGCAACGACTACCTCATCAGCGACCCCGTATTTGAAACCGTGCAACGCTGCGCTGCCGAAGATTTGCAGCGTGCACGCTTTGCCAAAGGCGTATTGGCGGCAAAAGGCATGATGTACACCTTGGAAGATAACAGGCCGTCTGAAAAAATCATGGCAGACTTACCCGCCATTATCCGCAAAGCCATACGCAAAAACGCCAAACATATGCTCGCACCGGTCTTTTTCATCGGCGTCAAAGGCATCCGCACGCTGGCCAAAAAAATCGAATCTCTGCCTGCCAAACAAAACGACAAATACCAAAAACTATTTCTCGGCCATTTGGTGCGGATGCAAGAAGAAATCGGCACCGGCGGCGCAGGTTTCCGCTACATCTACGCCTACTTCCTCGAACAAGCCGCCCATATCTGCAACGAACCTGCGTTTCAGACGGCCTCAGAACAAATGACCGCCATCGGCGACCAATGGCGGCAGTTTGCGGCGATGTGCGTGAAACAGTGCAAAAAACCGTCCGAAAACGGCTGCCGCAACATTGCCGAATTTCTGCGCAAAATTGCGGATGATGAAGAAGCATTATGGCGGGGATTATTGAAATAATCAGGATTTATTCGATCCCGATTAATCTACCATGGATTATTTTGACATTCAGGCCGTCTGAAAACTAAAAGAAATTAAAAATGCGTTACCTAGCTACTGTCTTATTATTGTGTTCTGCCTTAACCTATGCCGCGCCGCCGGACGGCTTTGCCTTGGTTCATGATGCCGACGGACACACCAATTTGCGCGAAAGCCCCGATTTGAATGCCAAAGTCTTGGCAAAAATTCCCAACAGCACGCCGTTGGAATGTGTAGGCGAAGCCAGCAAAGACAATCCGAATTTCTGTACCGCGCTGTTGCAACAGACAGCAATCGGCGGTTACGGCTTTATCCACCGCAGCCGCCTGATATTTCCCGCTTCCGACAAAAACTTCGTTGCCCTACACGAATACTTCGGTCGCGACGACACACTGACTTTGTCCAGCGGCGGTCAAACGGTACACATCGCCGCCCGCCGCATCCACCCCAAACGCAGCGACTTTTCAGGCACAGCCCCAAATAGTGACACCGCGCCTCTCTATCGGGGCAAACCGTTTTACGGTACAGACGGCTCCATTCCGAAAAGCGTCTTTGCCATAGAACAGATTACGCTAAACGGTCAAGCAGTTCCCGCTGCCGAACTGCAAGGGCTGTTCTTGCCCGATTTTGCCGCCACTGCACGCAGCAGCAATGCGTATGATGGCTGGAAAGCCTATTACCGCCGCAGCGATAAGACGCTTTATCTGTTTAATTCGGTGAATAATGATGCCGGTTCTTTCGGTATGTGTTTCGTATTTAAAGACGGCAAATTCCGACAGCGTTATGTATGGACTGTATCACTATGAATATTCATTAAAGGGCAATTTGGAAGCCATGATTCAAATCCAATCCCTCTCCCACCGTTATCCCAAAGCAGAAACTGCCGCGCTGGACAATGTGTCGTTCGACATTGCCGACGGCGAATGTTTGGGGCTGCTCGGCCACAACGGTGCGGGGAAAACGACGCTGATGTCGCTTTTGGCCGGCTTGCAGGAAGTGCGGCAGGGCGAAATTTTGTTTGACGGCAAGCCGTTGCGCCTGTTGAGCCGTAGCGAGCGGCAGAAAATCGGTTTGGTGCCGCAGGATTTTGCGTTTTATCCGCAGCTTTCGGTGTGGGACAACCTGCTGTTTTTCGTCTCGCTTTACAAAGTGCGCGACAAAGGCCGTCTGAATGCGCTTCTAGAACAGACCGACCTGACCGCCCACAAAAACAAAGCGGCAAAGCATCTTTCGGGTGGACTTAAACGCCGTCTGAATTTTGCCATCGGTCTGATTAACACGCCGCAACTGGTGTTCCTCGACGAAATCACGGTAGGCATCGACCCGCAGTCGCGCCGCTTTATCCTCGACAGCGTGGCGGATTTGACACGGCAGGGGGTAACGGTGGTTTACACCTCGCACTATCTATCGGAAATCGAGCAGCTTTGCGGCAAAATCGCGCTGCTGCAACACGGCAAGCTGGTGTATCACGGCGGTTTGGACGAGCTTCTAAGCACGCAAACCGGTGTCGTGCGTTTTACCGTCGAACCGCCGCTGCCGCCTCAAACGATGGCCGCCTTGGGTGCAAAGCAAGTGGACAGCCGCGGTATGATGGAAACGGCGCACGATGCCGCCGCCGTTTACGCCGCCCTGCAAGAAAGCGGCGCACAAATCCGCTACTTCCAGCAGGGACACGGTTCACTGGAAACGTTTTACCTTGATTTCCTACGCAAAGACGAGCCAGCAACAGATAAGCAAGATCCATAATGACGATTTCCTCCCTCCTCAAAGAACTCAAACTGCTCTGTCGCGACCTGCACGGTTTGGCCGTGTTGTTTGTGATGCCCATCGCCTTCATGCTGATTATGTCGTTGGCGCTGAGCCGCGACCAAGACCCGCACACCGACAGCCGTATCGCACTGGTTGGCGCAGCAAACGATAGTATCAATACCGCACTGGCCGCCACGCTGGAGAAAGAGCAGATCCATGTTACGCTGATGCCGTCTGAAAAACTGACCGACGCGCAAAACGGCCTGCACGACAAGCGTTTCCAACTGGTGCTGCACAACCCAAACCTCGCCTCCGACAAAATCGCCGACAACAAAGCCTTACAAATCTATGTACCGCCCGATACCGAGCCTTCATGGCTGGCGGCGGTCAAAGGCGTTTTGCAGCAGCACTACACTGAAACGCGGCTGGACGCCTATTTCGACAACAACGACGGCATCAAAATCGACAATAAAAAACTGCCCCGCTCCATCCGCAAAGACATCCAGAAAAAAGTCGATGAAAAAAACGACGAACAATTCGCCGCCGTACGCAGCTTTTTAGATAAAAAAATGCTGGAAGAACACTATCTGAGCGCAGGCAGCGGCACGGTGGAAAAACCCAACGCCGTACAGCACAGCGTTCCCGCATGGCTGATTTTCGGTATGTTTTTCATTATGATACCGCTGTCGAACGTCATGGCGCTGGAACGCCAGACCAACACCATCACCCGCCTGCGTCTCGCCCGCGCCTCCGCGTCCGGCCTGATTGCAGCCAAACTCGTCCCCTATTTCCTGATTAACCAGCTTCAGTTTGTCGGAATGCTGCTGCTCGGCCGCTACCTGCTGCCCGAAATCGGCGTACCCGCCCTCATACTCAACGGCAGCCTTGTCCCCTATGCGCTGCTGTCTGCCGCCGTCAGCGCCGCCGCACTCGGCTACGCGCTTCTAATCAGCGTCTGCGCCAAATCTACCGAACACGCCGTCGTCCTCGGCGGCGGCGGCATCATCCTGATGGCGGCAATCGGCGGCATTATGGTCCCCGCCCACGTCATGCCCGAAACCATGCAGCAACTCACTTGGATTTCCCCGATGGCTTGGGGCTTGAAGGCTTTTCAGGAATTGCTGCTCAACCGCAGCGGACTGGACGGAATCGGCCGTTATCTGCTTTTACTGTCTGCGTTCTCTTTTGCCACGCTGACTGCTGCCGTATTGGTTTATCGTAAGCAGTTGCAGACGCAGGTTAGGTTTTAAACGTTTGTCTGCCCTAAGTAGAAAACTTATTTCTCAAAATCATTCCTATAAAACTTCAGGCCGTCTGAAAATATCTTTCAGACGGCCTGATGCTTGATATGCTATGAATTATTTCAATAACAAAATATTTTCAACAAAATCCTAAAATCCAAACGTAAAAAAACCTGCTTTTTCAAAGCAGGTTTTCATATTTGGTGGGTCGTGAGCGATTCGAACGCTCGACCAACGGATTAAAAGTCCGCTGCTCTACCGACTGAGCTAACGACCCGATAAGCTGTGCATTATAGAGACGGGTCACACAGCTGTCAACACCTTTTTTAAACTTTTTTATTCGACGACGATTTTCGGGAAGCGGCTGCTGAAGTCTTTGCCTTTATCGGCAATGGCCAGTGCAATTTGGAAGGCGGCTTCGGTGTAGATGTCGGCGATAGTTTGGTTGTTTTCAAACAAGGCCGAAGATGTACCGCTGTCCATGGCTTCGCGTACAGGCAGGCTCAACGGAAGCTGGCCGAGCAATGGTACGTTCAAACGCTCTGCCAGGTTTTTACCGCCTTCTGCGCCAAAGATTGCTTCAGCATGGCCGCAGTTGGTGCAAATATGGACAGACATGTTTTCCAAAACGCCCAAAATCGGAATATTGACTTTGTTGAACATATCCACGGCTTTGCGTGCATCAATCAGGGCGATGTCTTGCGGCGTGGTAACGACAACGGAGCCGGTCACGGGAATTTTTTGCGACAGGGTCAATTGGATATCACCGGTACCGGGCGGCAGGTCGATGAAGAGATAATCGACATTGTCCCATTCGCTTTGGAACATAAGCTGTTGCAAGGCTTGGCTGACCATCGGGCCGCGCCAAACGACGGCTTGGTCGGTATCGACTAGGAAACCGATAGACATCACTTGAATGCCGCTTTCGGCTTCAACGGGAATCAGTTTTTTGTTTTGTTGGTCGGGTTTGCGGTCTTGTACGCCGAGCATGGTAGGCTGGCTTGGGCCGTACAGGTCGGCATCGAGTACGCCGACACGCGCGCCCATTCTGGCCATTGCGGTGGCAAGATTGGCTGTGGTCGTTGATTTGCCGACGCCGCCTTTGCCCGATGCAACGGCGATGATATTTTTCACGCCTTTGATGGTTGCTACGCCGGGTTGAACTTTATGCGTACCGATTTCAGTATCGATACTCAAGTGAATGTGGGTATCGCCGGTATGCGAAATGACGGCTTCTTGAACGGCGTTGGCAATGTCTGCGGCAATATGGGCAACTGGGAACGCAAATTTCAGGCCGATATGCAGGCCGTCTGAATGCTCTTCCAGAAGCGAAACGGCTTTTTCGCTGCCCAAAGTGCGTATTGTGGTGGGAATCAACACGGCATCGAGTGCGGTTCGGATGGCTGGAATATTCATAATCTGCCTCTTGAATGTGGGAAATTGTTTGATGTGCGCGATTTGCCTGCCTGACAAATCTGCTGAATTATACCCTTGAACGCCATGCAAGGGATACGCCCGAAAAACTTCAGGCTGCCTGAATCATCGGGCAGCCTGAAAAAGGGTCAACTGAAACGCGGCCTTATTCGCTCAAGAGCGCAATGTCGGCAACTGCGTTCATTTGTTCTGCCAAGCGGTTCAACAGGTTCAAACGGTTTTGCTTCACGGCGGCATCTTCAGCCATTACCATCACGCCGTCGAAGAATGCATCGACTTGCGGCTTGACGGAAGCCAGCTCGGACAAAGCAGTTTGGAAATTGCCTTCGGCAACGGCGGCGGCAATTTTCGGCTGCAAACCTTGCGCGGCAGCATACAGGGCTTTTTCTTCGTCTTGTTGCAACAAACTTTCGTTAACCGCGCCCAACTCGGCATCGGCTTTTTTCAGCAGGTTTTGTACGCGTTTGTTGGCAGCGGCGAGCGCGGCGGCTTCAGGCAACTGTTTGAACGCGGTAACGGCCTGCAGTTTTGCCACTACGTCGTCCAAACGGCGCGGCTGTTTCGCCAATACGGCGGCGACGATATCTTGCGGATAATCGTTTTGCAACAACACGGCCAAACGCGCCTGCATGAAATCGGCGGTTTCAGACGGCGTTTTCTCGTTGAGCAAACCTTGCGGGAAGCTGTCGAAGGTCGTCTGAATCAGCTCGTTTACGTCCAAACCGTACTGCATCAGCATACGCAAAATACCCAATGCGGAGCGGCGCAGGGCGTATGGGTCTTTGTCGCCGGTCGGAATCAGGCCGATGCCCCAAATGCCGACCAAGGTTTCCAGTTTGTCGGCCAAAGCAACGGCGGTTGCCACTTTGCCTTCTGGCAGGTTGTCGCCGGCAAAACGCGGTTGGTAGTGTTGCTCGATGGCTTCGGCGATTTCTTCGGTTTCGCCGTCCGAGCGGGCGTAGTATTTGCCCATGGTGCCTTGCAATTCGGGGAACTCGCCGACCATTTCGGTCACCAAGTCGGCTTTGGCCAAACGTGCGGCGCGCTCGGCTGCGGCGGCATCCGCGCCCAATGCTTTGGCGATATGGGCGGCAATGCTTTGCAGACGCTCGATGCGCTCGGCTTGCGAACCGATTTTGTTGTGGTAAACCACGCTGGACAATTTCGGCAGGCGGCTTTCCAAAGTCGCTTTTTGGTCTTGTTTGTAGAAGAACTCGGCATCAGACAGGCGCGCGCGCAATACGCGTTCGTTGCCTTGGATGATGTGTGACGGGTCTTCGGTTTGCAGGTTGGACACCAGCAGGAAGCGGTTCATCAGCTTGCCGTTTTGGTCGAGCAGCGGGAAGTATTTTTGGTTTTGCTGCATGGTCAGAATCAAGCATTCTTGCGGCACGGCGAGGAAGTGTTCTTCAAAACCGGCTTCCAATACCACAGGCCATTCGACCAATGCGGTCACTTCGTCCAACAATGCTTCATCGGCGGCAACGGTCGCGTTCAGACGGCCTGCCTGCTCGTTCAAGGCCGTCTGAATGGCGGCTTTGCGTTCGGCAAACGATGCTTCTACTTTGCCTTGCTCGCGCATTTGTGCGGCGTAGCTGTCGGCATTTTCAATGGCGATTTCGCCGCTGGAGAGGAAGCGGTGACCCAATGTTTTGTTGCCGCTTTGCAGGCCCAAAACGCTGACGTTTACGATGTCACCACCGTGCAGCACGATCAGGCTGTGTACAGGGCGAACGAAGGTAAATGTGCTGCTGCCCCAACGCATGACCTTAGGAATCGGCAGTTTTTTCACTGCGGCATTGATGATGTCTTCCAAAAGCTCGCCTAGCGGTTTGCCGGTTTGGACGTATTCGTAGGCGTACACATCCTGCTTGCCGTCGTGGATGATAGTCAGGTCTTCGATTTTCGCACCCGCACCGCGCGCAAAACCTTCCAAAGCCTTAGTCGGCGCACCGTCTTTCATGGCATTCGCCACGGCCGGGCCTTTTTTCACGATTTTTTGATCGGCTTGAACGGCCTTCACGTTTTTGACTTGAACGGCCAAACGGCGCGGAGAAGCGTAGGCAGTGTATTTTTCTACAGTCAATTCAAGTAGTTCTATCGCATCTATCTGATCACTATCAATCAGTTGCGCTTTTTCCAAGCCTTCGACAACGGAAGTGGCAAAATGGTTGCCCAAATTATTGAGGGCTTTTGGCGGGAGTTCTTCAGTGAGAAGTTCGATTAAAAGGGTTTGGGTTGTCATGTGCTTATCGT
>NZ_JBQCTZ010000166.1:0-7428 GCF_051963715.1 Neisseria sp. P0001.S005
GCGCACTCGCTTGCCGGTGCCATCATCGATCCGATTTCTTTGAATGAGCTGATTCCTGATTGGAAAGAAAAAGGCGCACCGCTGACGCGTACAGTGACGAAGGACAGGGTTTTGTTCCTGACCGAGAAAAAAGCCTTCAACCTGCCGGTTACCCCGAATTTTGACAACCATGCGAACTATATTGCCAGCTTGGGCGAAGTCGTGCGCTGGTTGGCGGAGCAGGCGGAAAATTTGGGCGTGGAAATCTACCCGAGCTTTGCCGCCGCCGAAGTGCTGTATCACGAAGACGGTTCGGTCAAAGGCATTGCGACTGGCAATATGGGCGTGGGCAAAGACGGCGAACCGACCGATTCATTTCAGCCCGGCATGGAGCTTTGGGCGCAGCAAACCCTGTTTGCCGAAGGCTGTCGCGGCTCGCTTTCCAAGCAAGTCATTGAACAATTTAAGCTCAACCAAAACAGCGAACCGCAAACTTACGGCTTGGGCATTAAAGAAATTTGGGAAGTGCCGTCTGAAAAACATCAGCCTGGTTTGGTGATGCACAGCGCAGGCTGGCCGTTGGACAGCAAAACCTACGGTGGCTCGTTTATTTATCATTTTGACGAAAACAAAGTCGCTGTCGGCTTTGTGGTCGGCTTGGATTATCAAAACCCTTATTTGTCGCCGTTTGAAGAGTTCCAACGTTTCAAAACCCATCCTGAAATCCGCAAAACCTTTGAAGGCGGCCGCCGCATTGCTTATGGCGCACGTTCGCTGATTGAAGGCGGTTTGCAAAGTTTGCCGAAGCTCTCGTTCAAAGGCGGCGTTTTAATCGGCGATTCAGCGGGTTTCCTCAATATGCCGCGCATCAAAGGCATTCATACCGCAATGAAATCCGCCATGCTCGCCGCAGAAGCCGTGTTCCCCTTGTTGGAAAATCTTGAAGAAGTGGAAAGCTTTGACAGCGGCAAAGAAGCGGCCGATTATCAGCAACGCTTTGAACAAAGCTGGCTGTATCAAGAGCTTTACGCCGCGCGCAATGTCCGTCCGTCATTTAAATGGGGTGTTTACCTCGGCTCAATCTATACCGGCATCGACCAAATGATTTTCAGAGGCAAAGCCCCGTGGACCTTGAAACATCACGGCAAAGACAACGAGCAGCTCAAAAAAGCCACCGAATGCAAGCCGATTGATTATCCGAAGCCCGATGGTGTGTTGACTTTCGACCGTTTGAGCAGCGTCTTCCTTGCCAACCTTGCGCACGAAGAAAACCAGCCCGACCATTTGGTGCTGAAAAATCCGCAGGTCATGATAGACGTAAACTACAAAGAATACGCTTCGCCCGAAACCCGCTATTGTCCGGCCGGCGTATATGAAATCGTCGAAGAAAACGGCAGCCCGCGCCTGCAAATCAACGCCACCAACTGCGTTCACTGCAAAACGTGCGACATCAAAGACCCGACGCAAAACATCACTTGGATTTGCCCCGAAGGCGCAAGCGGGCCGAATTACGGCGGAATGTAATTGACTGATTGAAGTCAAAACCTAAAGGCCGTCTGAAAAATTTCAGACGGCCTCTATCCTATTATTTCATCAATGGAAGCATTATGAACACGCACATTTGGCAGGCAGGCCGATTTGAAATCGCCTTAGACAAACCGAAAATCATGGGCATCGTCAATCTGACCCCCGATTCATTTTCCGATGGCGGCATCTATTCGCAAAATGTCCAAATAGCATTGGCACATGCCGAGCAGCTGCTGAAAGACGGCGCGGATATTCTCGATATCGGCGGCGAATCTACCCGTCCGGGTTCGGATGATGTTTCTCTCGAAGAAGAATGGGCCAGGGTGCAGCCGGTTTTGGCGGAAGTGGCCAAGTGGAATGTTCCCGTCAGCTTAGATACGCGCCGCACGGCAATTATGGAAAAGGCCTTGGCACAAGGCGGCGTCGATATTATCAACGATGTTGCCGCATTGAGTGATGAAGGCGCAGTCGCCTTGCTGGCGCAACAGTCGAAGACAGGCGTGTGTCTCATGCACATGCAGGGTTTGCCCAAAACCATGCAGCTTAATCCGCAATATCAAGATGTCGTCGAAGAGGTCGCGCGTTATTTAAAAGCACGCGCGGCAGAATGCGTTCAAGCAGGCATTGCCCCTGAACGCATCACGCTAGACCCCGGTTTCGGTTTCGGCAAAAACCTGCAACACAACATCACCCTGATACAACATTTGCCTGAGTTGATGAACGCAACCGGATTCCCACTTCTGATCGGCGTATCGCGCAAACGTATGATTGGCGAACTGACAGGCGAACAAGATGCCGCCAAACGCGTACACGGCAGCGTTGCAGCCGCTTTGGCCACAGTCGCCCGAGGCGCGCAAATCATCCGTGTTCACGATGTCAAAGCAACGGCTGATGCCTTGAAAGTTTGGGAAGCATTGGGCGTATCGGCATAATGCCCGAATAGAAAACCAACAGGCCGTTTGAAACATTTGCCCGGCATCTTGAACAAGCAACAAGTTATGCTATAATCCGCATCTACTCTTGACGGGTCTGTAGCTCAGGGGTTAGAGCAGGGGACTCATAATCCCTTGGTCGTGGGTTCGAAACCCACCGGACCCACCAAATATTAAAAATGCCCGAGGCTTTTGGCTTCGGGCATTTTTGTATTCATTGGTTTGTGAAGGGTTGGAATATAATGTCGAGTATAGCAATTCGGTTATGTCGTCCAATATATTTTTTAGGGAAATTCTTTTTAAAAAAGAAGGAGTAGTTTGGTGGAGTTATTGCCTTATTTTCTGTTTTGTTTAATATTTTTGTATTTTATTGCAATTATAATTAATTCAGTAATGGTATATAAAATATTAAAATCAGAAGGGGTAGATATAGGTTTTTTTGAATATCTATTTATTGGAAGTATGCAATTTAAATTTTTTAGAGTGCTGTTTGGAATACAAAAAATATCCAATAAATTTTATTTGAAAATATTAAGAATAAATTTTACGGTTGCTATGATTATTCTTATTTTATGGTTTTCTGTTGTCTCATATTTGACGTATTCAGTATAAAAATTAACCTATCGAATGAAAGTCAGCTATTTAAGCTGTAGAGTGTTTTGTAAACCAATGCCGTCTGAAAATCTTCATTTCAGACGGCATTTTTTATTATTTAAGTAATACCATTTCAGTATGGCTGGATTGTTTTCAGACGGCCTGAAGATTTAATCAACCATTCGGCTTATTTCGTTGATTGGGATACGCGGGGTATAGAGTATGTCGTAGGTCGGTTTGTCCAAAAGATCTTGCAGGGAATATTGATCTAAATGGTTGAAGAAGGCTTTGATGGCGCCGGTAATGATGCCGGTCAGTCGGCAGGATGGGGTGATGAGGCATTCGTTGTTATCGCCCATGCATTCGACAACCTGCATCGGCTCAAGATGGCGCACCACTGCACCGATATTGATGTTTTCAGGATTGTCTGCCAAGCGCAAACCGCCGCCTTTGCCGCGTACGCTGACCAGAAAACCGCCTTTGACTAATGAGGTAACCACTTTCATCAAATGGCTTTTGGAAATATTGTAAGTCTCGGCAATGGTGCCGATATTGACGAGGGTGTCGTCGTTGATGGCGGTATAAACCAATACGCGCAATCCGTAATCGGTATGTTGGGTCAGATACATGGCTGGCTCTTTAGATATTTTTATTATATGTCAAAAGCGTAGTGCTTGGTGAGGGGCTGTTTGACTTTATGTGGGATTGGGTTTCATAATATCTGAAACATTTGAATTAATCCAGTTTGACAAACTGTTACCATTATAACGAACTTATGAAGCCCTTGAAACGCCATCCTGCCTTAATAGAACTTTCCCGCGAACATCATGGCTCGCTGTCGTTGTGCGTCCGTCTCCTGCGTACGCCCGATCAAAGCCATCAGGCGGAGCTGGAGCCTCATTTTATTGAGCTGGAGCCACATTTTTTGGAAGAGGAAACCATGTTTGCGCCGTATTGGGATAAAATTGACCCTGCGTTGCGGCAGCGTTTTGAAGGCGATCATGCCAAATTGCGTGCGATGATGGCGCATCCTGAATATATGAATGAATCATGGAATAAGGAGTTTGCTGTTACTTTGCGCGATCATGCGCGCTTTGAGGAGCGCGAGCTTTTCCCTGCGATTGAACCTTTTTTGCCTTTGCCTGAAAATGTGTAACAGGGAAAGGAATCGATGGCCGTCTGAAAAGTTTCAGACGGCCTCTGTTGCTGTTTTATGATGATATAAAAATTGAAGGAACCACCATGACCGATTTGTTCAAACACCCGGTTTGGGCAATGGCCTTCCGCCCGTTTTATTCGTTGGCGGCTTTGTATGGCGCATTGTCTATACTGCTTTGGGGCTTCGGCTTTCAGGGTACGCCTGAGTTGCCTGGTTTTTATTGGCATGCCCATGAAATGATTTGGGGCTATGCTGGATTGGTTGTCATTGCATTTTTATTGACGGCCGTGGCGACTTGGACAGGCCAGCCGCCGACACGCGGTAAGGCGTTGGCCGGTTTGACCGCATTTTGGCTGTTGGCCCGCATTTGTATGTTTATCCCCGGTTGGGGGGTAACGGCAAGCGGCATATTCGGTACGATCTTTTTCTGGTATGGCGCGGTATGCATGGCTTTGCCGGTAATTCGTTCTCAAAACAAGCGCAACTATGTTGCCGTGTTCGCTATTTTTGTTTTGGGCGGCACCCATTTCGCCTTCCATCTGAAAGTGCAGCCGTTTGATGCCATTGCGCTGATGACCGGTTTGCAATCCGGTTTGATTATGGTGGCCGGCTTTATCGGTTTGATCGGCATGCGGATTATCTCGTTCTTTACGTCCAAACGTTTGAACGTACCGCAAATCCCGAGTCCTCAATGGGTCGCGCACGCATCGCTTTGGCTGCCTATGCTGGCTGCCATGATGATGGCTCATAACATCTTGCCGGGATTGGCTGCTTTGTTCTCTTTTGCTGCCGGTGTGATTTTTACCGTGCAGGTGTACCGCTGGTGGTATAAAGCCGTACTGAAAGAGCCTATGCTTTGGATTTTGTTTGCCGGCTATCTGTTTACAGGCTTGGGCTTGATTGCTGTCGGTCTTTCTTATTGGATTTCAAGTTTCCTGAATTTGGGCGTACACCTTATCGGCGTTGGTGGTATCGGCGTGCTGACTTTGGGTATGATGGCGCGAACTGCGCTTGGCCATACCGGCAACTCTATTTATCCGCCGCCTAAAGTGGTTCCTGTCGCCTTTTGGTTGATGATTGCCGCAACGGTTATCCGTGTTTTGGCTACTTTTGTGAGCGGTACGGCATACACGCACAGTATCCGTTGCTCTGCCGCTTTGTTTGCCGTGTCTCTGCTGTTGTATGCATGGAAATATATTCCTTGGCTGATCCGTCCGCGTTCGGATGGTCGTCCGGGTTAACGGTTTGGTAAAATGAAAAGGCCGTCTGAAAAGTTTCAGACGGCCTTTATTTATTGATAACAAAAAAGCCTTTCAAAGTATGAAAGGCTTTCATTAAGACTGTGGCCTCGCCAACAGGAATCGAACCTGTATTTTACGCTTAGGAGGCATACGTTCTATCCGTTGAACTATGGCGAGGCGGTAAAGGAGGGGATTTTAAACCTTTCCGGCAAAAAAAGACAATAAGCCGGCGGCAATCAAAGGGCCGACCGGAATGCCGCCGACAAAGGCAACGCCGATGACCGTGCCGATTAATAATCCGGTTACCAAAACAGGCTGTTCGCTCATCAATGGAACGCCGCGTCCGGCAAGCCAGGCAACCAAAATGCCGATAAGGACGGCGGCAATCATTTTGAAATTGATAAACTCAGAAACCGGCGGAATCTGGATTTTACCGGAAACCAGCGGGCTCAATACACCGATGGTCAGCAGGATGATGCCCAGGTGCAAACCGTGTTTTTCCACCAAGGGAAGATATTGTGACAAGGCCGTCTGCTGCATGAGTAGCAATACCGCTGCCGAAATCGTAATCGAGTTGTTGTTGCTGACAACGCCCAAAAAAATCAGCGTAACCAGAAACAAAGGGACAAAGCTGAAATTCATCGGATTAAGATACTCGGGCCAAGGATTCTTTTGCCAGTTGGATCATGGCATCTTTGACTTCGCTATCAGGCAACACGTCCAATGAAGCGATGGCTTTGTCGACAGCTTTTTTCGCCTCGGAAATCGAATACGGCAAAGCGTCGGAGTTGACGACATAGTCGTGAATTTTTTCAAAATAGCTGCGGTCGGCATTTTCCAAAGCGTGGCGCACATCGTTTGCTGCCTGCTCGGAGCCGTTTCGCATCAGGTAAATCAATGGCAGGGTAGGTTTGCCTTCTGCCAAATCGTCGCCGACGTTTTTGCCGATTTCTTCAGTTTCGCCTGAATAGTCCAATACATCGTCAATGATTTGGAAAGCCGTACCGACATACATGCCGTAGTCTTTTAAAGCTTGCTCGTGTTCGGGAGAAGCCTTGCCCAAAATTGCGCCGACTTGCGCGGCCGCTTCAAACAGTTTTGCTGTTTTGTATTGGATAACTTGGACGTATTGCTCTTCGGTAATATCCGTATTGCCGATGTTCATCAGCTGCATGACTTCGCCTTCGGCGATGATGTTGGTCGCATCTGCCATCACTTCCAAGATACGCATGCTGCCAGAACCAACCATCAGTTGGAAGGCGCGTGTATAGAGGAAGTCGCCGACCAAAACAGCCGCCGCGTTGCCGAAGAGGTTGTTTGCCGTTTTACGGCCGCGGCGCAAATCGCTTTCATCGACGACATCGTCGTGCAGGAGGGTGGAGGTATGGATGAATTCCACCATCGCTGCCAGCGAGTACAGTTTTTCATCGTCATGCCCGACTGCTTTGCCTGCCAAAATGGTAATAATCGGACGCAGGCGCTTACCGCCCGCGCTGATGATGTATGTGCCGATTTGCGAAATCAGTGCAACATCGGATTGAACAGCTTGGTTGATGACCGCATTAACTTTGGCAAGGTCATCGGGCAGGTGGCATTGGAAGTAAGGCAGGTTTTCGAGCATAAAACATTCTCTGTTGACAAAACGGAGCGGGGCTCCAATGAATCTGTTTAAACCCGTACATTCGGTCGGGGTAATAACGTTGCATAAAGATATCAGCAATCCAGCGCGTGATTATATCAGTTAAAAAGCATGCAACATATCTTTCAGACGGCCTTTTCACTTGTAAATAAAATAAATTTTGACAAAACAGGCAAATAGAAATAGAATAGCTCGTTTCGCACATGGTGTGCGGAAAGTTAACCTAATTCTCATGGAGTTGAGTATGTACGCGGTCGTAAAAACCGGCGGTAAACAATACAAAGTTTCCGTTGGCGAAAAATTGAAAGTAGAACAGATACCAGCCGAACTCGACAGCCAAATCGAACTGACTGAAGT
>NZ_JBQCTZ010000167.1:0-7422 GCF_051963715.1 Neisseria sp. P0001.S005
CTGGAAAAATACGTTATTACCAAATTGCCTAAAAATATTGTCAAAGGCAACAAAATTCAAGACTACGATCAGCTTGCCACTTACATCCAACATACTTACACACAATTACGCAGTTCTTGCAAAAATATTGTTGCGGCTGTGCCACAAAATTTGGCGACAGTCGAGCAAATTATTTACAACCCGCGTGATACCGATTTGGACTTGGAAGAGTTTGTCGAGGCGGAAGTCGGCCAATTTGCGCCTATTGAAGAAATGAACTACGACTTTCAAGCCGAAGAAGTCGGTTCGGGCCAGCATGTTTTAGCTGTTGCCGCTAAAAAAGACGATGTCGAACCGCGCATTGAAATGTTTGAAAATGCGGGCTTGCCTTTGTCCGCTTTGGATTTGGACTTACTGGCGCAACGCAATGCCTTCGTTTATTGGATGAATACGCATGCTCCCGAAATGGCAGAGGAAAAAGTTGCTGTGTTCGGCATTCATGCGACGCAAATGTATGCCCTGATTCTGCAAAACGGCCGCATTCTCTATAAACAAGAAACTCCGGTCAGCACAGAGCAGCTCAATCAGCTGATTCAGCGTACTTATCGGGTAACGGAAGAAAAAGCCGCTCAAATGATGGCTTCCCAAAACAAACCTTCCGACTACCAGTCTCAGATTGCCGACCGTTTTAATGTGCAGGTTGCGCAAGAAGTTCAGCGGGTTTTGCAATTTTACTATACCACGCAGGCCACTGATTCTTTCGCCAATATCAAACACATCCTACTGACCGGCTTTACCGCTCAGCAGGCAGGTTTGGCGGAAAGCATTTTCTCGCAAACCAATACGGCAACAGAATACCTGCATCCGATTTCATATGTGGAACGCAGTGCAAAAGTAGAATTGCCGCAGTTTCAAATTGATGCGCCGTCACTGACGTTGGCGTTTGGATTGGCATTAAGGGGACTTTGAGAACATGATCGAATTAACCAGAATCAACCTTCTTCCGTATCGGGAAGAGATTAAACAGCGCAAGCAGCAGCAATTCAAAGTATTGATGCTTGGCGCTTTTGCAGTGGGTTTGGGCTTGGCAGCCGCTACCTATCTCGGTATTGATAGCGCCATCAGCAATCAAGAAGGCCGCAACAACTTCCTGCAAACCGAAATCGACAGACTTGATAGAGAATTGGGCGAAATCGATAAACTTCAGCAAGAAAAAGAAGCCTTCTTGGCCAAGAAGCTGAAAGTGGAAGAGTTGCAGGAAAAACGCTATCAAGCAGCTTATATCCTTGATTCTTTGAATGCGCTTACGCCCGATAATACTTATTTGACTGCGTTGGAAGCAGAAAGCCCGACCAGCTATAAAATTAGCGGCCATGCCGTCAGCGACAATAAAATCGCCGTTATGATGCGCTCCCTGCCAAGTACAGGTATTTTCTTGCAGCCTGAATTGTTGAGCATCAAAAAAGTAGATAACTACCAAGAATTTACTTTGAAATCTTCAATCAACCAAGTGAATACGCCGGCTCCTGCACCGACTGCACAAAGCAGCAGTGAAATAGCCGAACCTGTGGCAGAACCTGCTCCGGAGGCTCAATAATGGCATCTAAAAACCTGAAACAATTGGACGTACAAAACCTGTACCTGCTCAATATGCCTTCAAAACTTTTGCTGGGAGGTTTGTTGATTGTCGGTATGTTGGCGTTGGGCTATGTCGGCGTATTTAAAGATCAGATTGAAACCTTGAATACGCAGGAAGCCAAAGAAGCAGAACTGAAGGAAACCTTTACGCGTAAAAGCATTCAGGCGGCAAGCTTGAACAATTTGAAGGCTGAATTGGCTTCTATCCGTTCTGCATTTGACGTTTTGTTGAAACAACTGCCGACCGATGCGGAAATTCCGAACCTGATTCAAGAGCTGCATCAGGCAGGTTCAACCAACGGACTGCGTTTGGACAGCGTTGCACCGCTCCAACCTGAAAACGATGGTCCGATTCAAAAACTGCCGTATCAGATTTCCATCACGGGCAAATACTCTCAAATCAGCCAATTTACCCGTGATGTAGGCGATTTGTCGCGCATTATTACGTTAGATTCTTTGAAACTCGTGAACGCAGGCGAGGACAAAGAAGGCAAAGGCAATAAAGGCGAGTTGACATTGAGTGCGATTGCGACGACTTACAAAGCCCGTCCGGCCGAAGAGATTGCTGCCGAATTGGCTGCGCAACAGGCACAAGAAGAAGGCAAACCTGCCGAGAATGAGCAAAAATAAAAGAATAGGGAAATCATGAAAAAAATCATCTTACTCTTAAGTCTTCTTCCCTTGGCAGCCTGTACGCAAAGCTATGAAGATTTGACTCAATGGATGACGCAAACCCGTCAGGAAGCAAAATCCAAGATTATTCCGTTTGAAGAGCCGACGGTTACATTGCCTAAGCCGTATAGCCCGCCGAACTTTAAAGGCATGAATGCGTTTGATTCACGCCGTTTGGACACTGCCCCTAAAGGCGGCAATGCGCCGGATGTGAACCGTCCGAAAGAAACATTGGAAGCTTTCAGTTTGGAAAATATGGCCTTTGTCGGAACACTGCAAAGCGGCGGCAAAGTTTCCGGATTTATCAAGGTCAACGACCATGTTTATACCGTTTATCCCGGAAACTATATCGGTCAGAATTACGGCAGAATCCAAAGTATTACTGAAGATAAAATTATCTTGACCGAGCAAGTTGAAGACAGCTACGGCAACTGGGTGTACCGGAAGGCCGAATTGCCATTGAGCAGTAAAGAGGCGGATTCTTCCAATAGCTCAGATAGTTCGAATTCAAATTAATTTAGGGGTCTCACTCGATTATGAAAACCAAGCACATGACAAAATTATTTGCCGGCTTCAGCGTTGCCCTCGCTGTTCAGACAGCCTTTGCAGGCAATATTACCGATATTAACGTTTCTACTTTGCCTGACAACCAAAAAATCATCAAAATCCGTTTCGACAAAGATGTCACCACACCTCATGGTTTTGTAACATCTACGCCGGCGCGTATCGCATTGGATTTTGCCAACACCAATATCCGTTTGCCTCAGCCTGTTTTGGAATATGCCGACCCATTGCTGAATCAAATTACTGCGGCGCAAAACAATGACCGTGCACGCGTGGTTTTGGGTTTGAACAAAATCAGCCAATACAATACTGAGATTCGCGGCAACGAAGTTTGGGTATTTGTAAACGAATCTACTGATCAAACCAATGCGGCCGTTGCAAATGAACGTGCGGCTACGCCGTCTACCGCGCGCGCTGCTCAGACTTATCAAGCCGTTTCAGCAGCCAATATCGATTTCCGCAAAGGCGCACGCAATTCCGGCATTATTGAATTGTCCGCCCCTGGTTTCAGCGGACAGCCGGATATTAAACAGCAGCGCGACCGCGTGGTTGTGACATTGAAAAACCATACTTTGCCGACACAAGCGCAACGCAGTTTGGATGTGGCTGACTTTAATACACCTGTACAAAATGTTACGCTCAAACGTATCGGCAATTCTACCCAGCTTATTATCCGCAACAATAATACGAATTGGGACATCAATACCAAAGCTTCTTCCGGACGCTTTGTATTTGAAGTATCGCCTAAAGCCGCCAATACCGAATCCGGCGGCTTAAACCACAATGCGAACAAATCGTTCAAAGGCCGTAAAATTTCTTTGGATTTCCAAGATGTAGAAGTTCGTACCATCTTGCAGATTTTGGCAAAAGAATCCGGCATGAATATTGTTGCCAGCGATACCGTCAAAGGCACTATGACTTTGTCCCTGAAAGATGTACCTTGGGATCAGGCTTTAGACTTGGTTATGCAGGCGCGCAATTTGGATATGCGCCGTCAAGGCAACATTATCAATATCGCACCTCGCGATGAATTGTTGGCAAAAGACAAAGCCTTCTTGCAGGCTGAAAAAGAGATTGCCGAATTGGGTCCGCTGTATTCTCAAACCTTCCAGTTGAAATACAAAAACGTGGATGAATTCCGCAAAATTCTGCGTTTGGAAGAATACGACAGCAATAATTCCAACACCCGCAACACTCTGTTGAGCAACCGAGGCAGCGCCTTAATCGATCCGGCCACCAATACGCTGATCGTAACCGACAACCGCGGCGTGATTGAGAAATTCCGCAAACTGATTGATGAATTGGACGTTCCAACCCGTCAAGTGATGGTGGAAGCGCGTATTGTGGAAGCTGAAGATACCTTCTTCCGCAACTTGGGCGTTAAATTCGGTTCCGGTGGTGCGATCGGCCGTACGGCATGGGGCAGCAACTGGAGCAATGCACAAACCAACTACAATACCAATGCCTCGTTTAACCGTGGCGACATAGGCTCCCGCACATGGACTTTGGATCCGAACGTCAGTCTGCCGACCGCAGCCGCAGTCAACAGCATTGCGCTGGTGCGTGCGTTCTCGTCCGGCGCATTGGGCTTGGAAATCAGTGCGTCTGAAGAACAAGGTAAGAGCAAAACCATTTCCAATCCGCGCGTGCTGACACAAGACCGTAAAGAAGCCAAAATTGAATCCGGTACGGAAATTCCTTACCAAGAGGCTTCTTCCAGCGGTGCGACTTCGATTACCTTCAAGAAAGCCGTTTTGGGCTTGACCGTAACGCCGAACATTACGCCTGACGGTCAAATTATCATGACTGTGAAGATTAATCGCGATACCCCGATCGACTGTACCGTAGATTCTCTGATGACCAAGTGTATCAACACCAAACACTTGAATACCCAAGCCATGGTTGAAGATGGCGGCACGCTGATTGTCGGCGGTATTTACGAGGAAGAAAGCACCAATGCGGTGAACAAAGTACCTGTTTTGGGCGATATTCCCGTTGTCGGCAATCTGTTCAAATCACGCGGCAAACGTGAAAACCGCCGTGAGCTGTTGATCTTCATCACGCCGCACATTATGGATAATGTGGGTAATAATCTGCGTTACTGATTTTTAAAATGACAAACAGGCATATCTGAAAAGGTATGCCTGTTTTGGTTTTCAGACGGCCTGAGATGAAAAGGCCATCTGAAAAACGACGAACTTTTCCACGAAACCACCATATCGTATAAAATGACCCACATGGAAAAAATCAACGGCAATTTAATTTTAATCGGGCTGATGGGCGCGGGAAAAACCACTTTGGGCAAGCAGCTTGCCCAAATGTTTGAATGCCCGTTTTACGACAGCGACTACGAAATCTGCACTTCTTCGGGCGTATCCATTCCGACCATTTTTGAGATGGAAGGGGAGGAAGGCTTCCGCAACCGAGAAACCAATATGCTGAAGAAGCTCGCTTCCCGGCGCAATATTGTTTTATCGACTGGTGGCGGCTCTGTCTTACGCAGTGAAAACAGACAGATTTTGCGCCAAAACGGCATGGTTGTTTATCTGCATGCCAGCCCTGAAACCTTGCTGGAGCGTACCCGTTACGACAGCAATCGGCCGCTGTTGCAAGTTGCCAACCCTTTGGCCAAACTGCAAGAGCTGTATGACCAACGCGATACGCTGTACCGTCAAACCGCCCATCTCGTCATCGAATCCGACAGCTGTCACAAAACGCTCAAACGCCTGATACAGGCTTTAGGCGAATAAACACGCTTTGCAAAGGAACACCATGCGCACACTGACTGTCCAAACCCCGTCCCATCAATATCCCATCTTTATCGGGCATAAACTGATTGAGCAGGCCGATACGCTGCTTCAGCCCTATTTAGGCAAAAAAGCAGCCATCATTACCAACGAAACCGTTGCGCCGCTTTATCTCAAACAGCTTCAGACGGCCTTAGACAGACTGGGTGTGCCGCATTTCAGCATTATCCTTCCTGACGGCGAAGAATATAAAAACTGGCAGACGCTTAACCTGATTTACGATGGCTTGATGCAAAACCGTGCCGAGCGCAAAACCACTTTAATCGCTTTGGGCGGCGGTGTGATAGGCGATATGGTCGGCTTCGCCGCGGCGACTTATCAGCGTGGCGCACCTTTTATCCAAGTGCCGACTACATTGCTCAGCCAGGTCGATTCCTCGGTCGGCGGTAAAACCGCTATCAACCATCCGCTCGGTAAAAACATGATTGGCGCGTTCTACCAACCGCAAGCCGTGCTGGCCGATTTGACCGTCCTGCAAACACTGCCGCAACGCGAACTTTCCGCAGGCATGGCGGAAGTCATCAAATACGGCGCATTGGGCGATGCTGAATTTTTTGCCTGGTTGGAAGAAAATATGGCCGACCTGATGGCGCAACACCAAGAAAAAATGGCAGAAGCCGTTTATCATTGCTGCAAAATGAAGGCCGATATTGTTGCCCAAGACGAAACCGAGCAGGGCATCCGCGCATGGCTTAATCTCGGCCATACTTTCGGCCATGCCATCGAAGCAGAAATGGGCTACGGCGTATGGCTGCACGGCGAAGCTGTTGCCGCCGGTTGCGTCCTCGCTTCCCGGTTGTCGCAAATTTTGGGCAAAACCCAACAAGCCGATACCGACCGCATTGCCGCTTTAATGGAAGCCGCCTCTCTTCCGTCTGCGCCGCCTGTTTTCTCCTTTGAAAAATGGATTGAACACATGAGCCACGATAAAAAAGTCAGCAGCGGCATCATGCGTTTTGTCGGTTTGGAATACTTGGGCAAAGCCAATATTACTGAAATTACCGATATGGAAATCCTCCGTCAAACCTTGCAGCCGTATTTGTGAGGAATGAATGAGGTTTGCTCCAAAATATAAAAAGGCCGTCTGAAAGGTATTTTCAGACGGCCTTTGGTTTTAAAACATTTTCATTTATCGGCTTAAAGCTAGATAAACCAATTTAGGCGGGTCGATTATTTAAAGCGTCTTTTTATCCAACTCGGCAATAATCAGCAAGCCGCTGTCAAAGCGTCGGCTGTCGGCCAGTTTCAGACGGCCTTGATGGCGTTTGACAATGGTGTTTGCGATGGAAAGCCCCAGGCCGGTGCCTTGTTGTTCGGTGCCGAGAATGCGGTAGAAAGGGTCGATAACGCGTTGGCGCTCGCTTGGGGGAATGCCGGGGCCGTCGTCTTCCACCCAGATGTTGAGGTATTCAGCGGTTTCGTCAAAGCCCAAATCGATGCGGCCGCCTTTAGGGGTATAGCGGATGGCGTTGTCGGTAAAGGTTTTGATGAGGGTGTAGATTTCAGTGTCGTCGGCGTGGATTTGGCAGTTGTTTTCAACGGCGACGCCGATGTCTTGACCTTTAGCTAGCGCCAGCGGCATGAGTTCCTGTAGGACGCGGCGGAATTGGTTTTGCAGGCTGATCAGGGTTTTGGGGCGTTGGGTTTCGGGTGCTTGGACGCGTGCGAGGGAGAGGAGTTGCTCCAGCAGGTGGCGGTTGCGCTGTATGCTTTGTTGCAACAGGGCGGACTGCTCGCGCGCTTCGGCGGACAGCTGCATATT
>NZ_JBQCTZ010000168.1:0-7422 GCF_051963715.1 Neisseria sp. P0001.S005
CTGGAAAAATACGTTATTACCAAATTGCCTAAAAATATTGTCAAAGGCAACAAAATTCAAGACTACGATCAGCTTGCTACTTACATCCAACATACTTACACACAATTACGCAGTTCTTGCAAAAATATTGTTGCTGCCGTGCCACAAAATTTGGCGACAGTCGAGCAAATTATTTACAACCCGCGTGATACAGATTTGGACTTGGAAGAGTTTGTCGAGGCGGAAGTCGGCCAATTTGCGCCTATTGAAGAAATGAACTATGACTTTCAAGCTGAAGAAGTCGGTTCGGGCCAGCATGTTTTAGCTGTTGCCGCCAAAAAAGACGATGTCGAGCCACGCATTGAAATGTTTGAAAATGCGGGCTTGCCTTTGTCTGCTTTGGACTTGGACTTGCTGGCGCAACGCAATGCCTTTGTCTATTGGATGAATACGCATGCTCCCGAAATGGCAGAGGAAAAAGTTGCCGTGTTCGGCATTCATGCGACGCAAATGTATGCCCTGATTCTGCAAAACGGCCGTATCCTCTACAAACAAGAAACACCGGTCAGCACTGAGCAGCTTAATCAGCTGATTCAGCGTACTTATCAGGTAACGGAAGAAAAAGCCGCTCAAATGATGGCTTCCCAAAACAAGCCTTCCGACTACCAGTCTCAGATTGCCGACCGTTTTAATGTGCAGGTTGCGCAGGAAGTTCAGCGTGTTTTGCAATTTTACTATACCACGCAGGCCACTGATTCTTTTCACAATATCAAACACATCCTGCTGACCGGCTTTACTGCGCAGCAGGCAGGTTTGGCGGAAAGCATTTTCTCGCAAACCAATACGGCAACAGAATATCTGTATCCGATTTCATATGTGGAACGCAGTGCAAAAGTAGAATTGCCGCAGTTTCAAATTGATGCGCCGTCACTGACTTTGGCGTTCGGATTGGCATTAAGGGGACTTTGAGAACATGATCGAATTAACCAGAATCAACCTTCTCCCATATCGGGAAGAGATTAAACAGCGCAAGCAGCAGCAATTCAAAATATTGATGCTTGGTGCTTTTGCAGTGGGTTTAGGCTTGGCGGCCGCTACTTATCTCGGTATTGACAGTGCCATCAGCAATCAAGAAGGCCGCAACAACTTCCTGCAAACCGAAATCGACAGACTTGATAGAGAATTGGGCGAAATCGATAAACTTCAGCAAGAAAAAGAAGCCTTCTTGGCCAAAAAACTGAAAGTTGAAGAGTTGCAGGAAAAACGCTATCAAGCGGCCTATATCCTTGATTCTTTGAATGCGCTTACGCCCGATAATACTTATTTGACTGCGTTGGAAGCAGAAAGCCCGACCAGCTATAAAATCAGCGGTCATGCCATCAGCGACAATAAAATCGCCGTTATGATGCGCTCCCTGCCAAGTACAGGTATTTTCTTGCAGCCTGAATTGTTGAGCATTAAAAAAGTAGATAACTACCAAGAATTTACTTTGAAATCTTCAATCAACCAAGTAAATACGCCGGCTCCTGCGCCAACTGCCCAAAGTAGCGGTGAAGTGGCCGAACCTGTGGCAGAACCTGCTCCGGAGGCTCAATAATGGCATCTAAAAACCTAAAACAATTGGACGTACAAAACCTGTACCTGCTTAATATGCCTTCAAAACTTTTGCTGGCAGGTTTATTGATTGTCGGTATGTTGGCTTTGGGCTATGTCGGCGTATTTAAAGATCAGATTGAAACCTTGAATACGCAGGAAGCTAAAGAAGCAGAGCTGAAGGAAACCTTTACGCGTAAAAGCATTCAGGCGGCAAGCTTGAACAATTTGAAGGCTGAATTGGCTTCGATCCGTTCTGCATTTGACGTTTTGTTGAAACAATTGCCGACCGATGCGGAAATTCCGAACCTGATTCAAGAATTGCATCAGGCAGGCTCAACCAACGGACTGCGTTTGGACAGCGTTGCACCGCTCCAACCTGAAAACGATGGTCCAATTCAAAAACTGCCGTATCAGATTTCCATCACAGGCAAATACTCTCAGATCAGCCAATTTACCCGTGATGTAGGCGATTTGTCGCGCATTATTACTTTAGATTCTTTGAAACTCGTGAACGCAAGCGAGGATAAAGAAGGTAAAGGCAATAAAGGCGAATTGACATTGAGCGCGATTGCGACGACTTATAAAGCACGTCCGGCCGAAGAGATTGCTGCCGAATTGGCTGCGCAACAGGCACAAGAAGAAGGCAAACCTGCCGAGAATGAGCAAAAATAAAAGAATAGGGAAATCATGAAAAAAATCATCTTACTCTTAAGTCTTCTTCCCTTGGCAGCCTGTACGCAAAGCTATGAAGATTTGACTCAATGGATGACGCAAACCCGTCAGGAAGCAAAATCCAAGATTATTCCGTTTGAAGAGCCGACGGTTACATTGCCTAAGCCGTATAGCCCGCCGAACTTTAAAGGCATGAATGCGTTTGATTCACGCCGTTTGGACACTGCCCCTAAAGGCGGTAATGCGCCGGATGTGAACCGTCCGAAAGAAACATTGGAAGCCTTCAGTTTGGAAAATATGGCTTTTGTCGGAACGCTGCAAAGCGGCGGCAAAGTTTCCGGATTTATCAAGGTCAACGACCATGTTTATACCGTTTATCCCGGAAACTACATCGGTCAGAATTACGGCAGAATCCAAAGTATTACCGAAGATAAAATTATCTTGACCGAGCAAGTTGAAGACAGCTACGGCAACTGGGTGTACCGGAAGGCCGAATTGCCATTGAGCAGTAAAGAGGCGGATTCTTCCAATAGCTCAGATAGTTCGAATTCAAATTAATTTAGGGGTCTCACTCAATTATGAAAACCAAGTACATGACAAAATTATTTGCCGGCTTCAGCGTTGCCCTCGCTGTTCAGACGGCCTTTGCAGGCAATATTACCGATATCAACGTTTCCACTTTGCCTGACAACCAAAAAATTATCAAAATCCGTTTCGACAAAGACGTCACTACACCTCATGGTTTTGTAACATCTACTCCGGCGCGTATCGCATTGGATTTTGCCAACACCAATATCCGTTTGCCTCAGCCTGTTTTGGAATATGCAGACCCATTGCTGAATCAAATTACTGCGGCGCAAAACAATGACCGCGCACGCGTAGTTTTGGGTTTGAACAAAATCAGCCAATACAATACTGAGATTCGCGGCAACGAAGTTTGGGTGTTTGTAAACGAATCTACTGACCAAACTAATGCAGCCGTTGCAAATGAACGTGCGGCTACGCCGTCTACCGCGCGCGCTACTCAGGCTTATCAAGCCATTTCGGCCGCCAATATCGATTTCCGCAAAGGCGCACGCAATTCCGGCATTATTGAATTGTCTGCCCCGGGTTTCAGCGGACAGCCGGATATCAAACAGCAGCGCGACCGCGTCGTTGTAACCTTGAAAAACCATACGCTGCCGACACAAGCGCAACGCAGTTTGGATGTGGCTGACTTCAATACGCCTGTACAAAACGTTACGCTCAAACGTATCGGCAATTCCACCCAGCTTATTATCCGCAACAATAATGCGAATTGGGATATCAATACCAAAGCCTCTTCCGGCCGTTTTGTATTTGAAGTATCGCCTAAAGCCGCCAATACCGAATCCGGCGGCTTGAACCACAATGCGAACAAATCGTTCAAAGGCCGTAAAATTTCCTTGGATTTCCAAGATGTAGAAGTTCGTACCATCTTGCAGATTTTGGCAAAAGAATCCGGCGTGAATATTGTTGCCAGCGATACCGTCAAAGGCACCATGACCTTGTCCTTGAAAGATGTACCTTGGGATCAGGCTTTAGACTTGGTTATGCAGGCGCGCAATTTGGATATGCGCCGTCAAGGCAACATCATCAATATCGCACCTCGCGATGAATTGTTGGCAAAAGACAAAGCCTTCTTGCAGGCTGAAAAAGAGATTGCCGAATTGGGTCCGCTGTATTCTCAAACCTTCCAGTTGAAATACAAAAACGTGGAAGAATTCCGCAAAATTCTGCGTCTGGAAGAATACGACAGCAATAATTCCAATACCCGCAATACTCTGTTGAGCAACCGAGGCAGCGCCTTAATCGATCCAGCCACCAATACATTGATCGTAACCGACAACCGCGGCGTGATTGAGAAATTCCGCAAACTGATTGATGAATTGGATGTTCCGACCCGTCAAGTGATGGTGGAAGCGCGTATTGTGGAGGCAGAAGATACCTTCTTCCGCAACTTGGGCGTTAAATTCGGTTCCGGTGGTGCAAGTGGCCGTAACGCATGGGGCAGCAACTGGAGCAATGCACAAACCAACTACAATACCAATGCCTCATTTAACCGTGGTGACGTAGGCTACCGCACATGGACTTTGGATCCGAACGTCAGTCTGCCGACCGCAGCCGCAGTCAACAGCATTGCGCTGGTGCGTGCGTTCTCGTCCGGCGCATTGGGCTTGGAAATCAGTGCGTCTGAAGAACAAGGTAAGAGCAAAACCATTTCCAATCCGCGCGTGCTGACACAAGACCGTAAAGAAGCCAAAATTGAATCCGGTACGGAAATTCCTTACCAAGAGGCTTCTTCCAGCGGTGCGACTTCGATTACCTTCAAGAAAGCCGTTTTGGGCTTGACCGTAACGCCGAACATTACGCCTGACGGTCAAATCATCATGACTGTGAAGATTAATCGCGATACCCCGATCGACTGTACCGTAGATTCTTTGACAACCAAGTGTATCAACACCAAACACTTGAATACCCAAGCCATGGTTGAAGATGGCGGTACGCTGATTGTCGGCGGTATTTATGAGGAAGAAAGCACCAATGCAGTGAACAAAGTACCTGTTTTGGGCGATATCCCTGTTGTCGGCAATCTGTTCAAATCACGCGGCAAACGTGAAAACCGCCGTGAGCTGTTGATCTTCATTACGCCGCGCATTATGGATAATGTAGGTAACAATCTGCGCTACTGATTTTTAAAATGACAAACAGGCATATCTGCAAAGGTATGCCTGTTTTAGTTTTCAGACGGCCTGAGATGAAAAGGCCGTCTGAAAAACGACGAACTTTTCCACGAAACCACCATATCGTATAAAATGACCCACATGGAAAAAATCAACGGTAATTTAATTTTAATCGGGCTGATGGGCGCGGGCAAAACCACTTTGGGCAAGCAGCTTGCCCAAATGTTTGAATGTCCGTTTTACGACAGCGACTACGAAATCTGTACTTCTTCGGGCGTATCCATTCCGACCATTTTTGAGATGGAAGGGGAGGAAGGCTTCCGCAACCGCGAAACCAATATGCTGAAAAAGCTCGCTTCCCGGCGAAACATCGTTTTATCGACCGGTGGCGGCTCCGTATTGCGCAGTGAAAACAGGCAGATTCTGCGCCAAAACGGTACGGTTGTTTATCTGCATGCCAGCCCCGAAACCTTGCTGGAGCGTACCCGTTACGACAGCAACCGGCCGCTGTTGCAAGTTGCCGACCCTTTGGCCAAACTGCAAGAGCTGTATGACCAACGCGATACGTTGTACCGTCAAACCGCCCATCTCGTCATTGAATCCGACAGCTGTCACAAAACGCTCAAACGCCTGATACAGGCTTTAGACGAATAAATACGCTTTGCAAAGGAATACTATGCGCACACTGACTGTCCAAACCCCGTCTCATCAATACCCTATCTTTATCGGACATAAACTGATTGAGCAGGCCGATACGCTGCTTCAGCCCTATTTAGGCAAAAAAGTAGCCATCATTACCAACGAAACCGTTGCGCCGCTTTACCTCAAACAGCTTCAGACGGCCTTAGACAGACTGGGCGTGCCGCATTTCAGCATCATCCTTCCCGACGGCGAAGAATATAAAAACTGGCAGACGCTTAACCTGATTTACGATGGCCTGATGCAAAACCGTGCCGAACGCAAAACCACTTTAATCGCTTTGGGCGGAGGCGTGATAGGCGATATGGTCGGTTTCGCCGCGGCGACTTATCAGCGTGGCGCACCTTTTATCCAAGTACCGACCACATTGCTCAGTCAGGTCGATTCCTCGGTCGGCGGTAAAACCGCCATCAACCATCCGCTCGGTAAAAACATGATTGGCGCGTTCTACCAGCCGCAAGCCGTTTTGGCTGATTTGACCGCCCTGCAAACGCTGCCGCAACGCGAACTTTCCGCAGGCATGGCCGAAGTTATCAAATACGGCGCATTGGGCGATGCCGAATTTTTTGCTTGGTTGGAAGAAAATATGGCCGACCTGATGGCACAACACCAAGAAAAAATGGCAGAAGCCGTTTACCATTGCTGCAAAATGAAGGCCGATATTGTTGCCCAAGACGAAACCGAGCAGGGCATCCGCGCATGGCTTAATCTCGGCCACACTTTCGGCCATGCCATCGAAGCCGAAATGGGTTACGGCGTATGGCTGCACGGTGAAGCCGTTGCCGCCGGTTGCGTCCTCGCTTCCCGTTTGTCGCAAATTTTGGGCAAAACCCAACAAGCCGACACCGACCGTATTGCCGCTTTAATGGAAGCCGCATCCCTCCCGTCTGCGCCGCCTGTTTTCTCATTTGAAAAATGGATTGAACACATGAGCCACGACAAAAAAGTCAGCAGCGGCATCATGCGTTTTGTCGGTTTGGAATACTTGGGCAAAGCCAATATCACCGAAATTACCGATATGGAAATCCTCCGTCAAGCCTTGCAGCCGTATTTGTGAGGAATGAATTAGGTTTACTTTAAAATATAAAAAGGCCGTCTGAAAGTCATTTTCAGACGGCCTTTGGTTTTAAAGCTTTTTGATTCATCGGCTTAAAGCTAGATAAATCAATTTGGGCGGGTCGATTATTTAAAGTGTCTTTTTATCCAACTCGGCAATAATCAGCAAGCCGCTGTCAAAGCGTCGGCTGTCGGCCAGTTTCAGACGGCCTTGATGGCGTTTGACAATGGTGTTTGCGATGGATAGACCAAGTCCGGTGCCTTGTTGTTCGGTGCCGAGAATACGGTAGAAGGGGTCGATAACGCGTTGGCGTTCGCTTGGGGGAATGCCGGGGCCGTCGTCTTCCACCCAGATGTTGAGGTATTCGGCGGTTTCGTCAAAGCCTAAATCGATGCGGCCGCCTTTGGGGGTGTAGCGGATGGCGTTGTCGGTAAAGGTTTTGATGAGGGTGTAGATTTCAGTGTCGTCGGCGTGGATTTGGCAGTCGTTTTCAACGGCGACGCCGATGTCTTGACCTTTGGCCAGCGCCAGCGGCATGAGTTCCTGCAAGACGCGGCGGAACTGGTTTTGCAGGCTGATCAGGGTTTTGGGGCGTTGAGTTTCGGGTGCTTGGGCGCGTGCGAGGGAGAGGAGTTGCTCGAGCAGGTGGCGGTTGCGCTGTATGCTTTGTTGCAACAGGGCGGACTGCTCGCGCGCTTCGGCGGACAGCTGCATATT
>NZ_JBQCTZ010000169.1:0-7414 GCF_051963715.1 Neisseria sp. P0001.S005
AATAGGTAGACACAACGGACTTAAAATCCGTCGGCCCTAAACCGGCCGTGCCGGTTCGATTCCGGCTCCGGGCACCATTTACCGCTTTTAAGCGGTTATTTTTTTGTCTAGTACCCACGCCTAATAATAGAAAAGATAGCCCATTAACAGCTTTGTAGTTATAAGTACCCACTATTCTATCTAGGACAAGAAATTCATTTAAACCAGTCTATCTCCTTTCCAAACTCAAATCATCATATCATATGATTTCTATAAAAATTATATGCTAGTTTAAAACCCTTAAAAGGTTATAAAATAACGCCGTTTTAAATACTTATTACATATCTAAAAAATGTCTCGTCTACTTACCTACAAAAAAATTCTATGTAATTCTTTTTCATTATGGCTTTGCACTGTTCTAATTCTTTTTATTGAACGGTGTTTAATGTCACAATATTATCTATCAGATGATATCCGTAGTCGTTATTCCGAGGATATTATCCAGCTTATGCTCAAAGGGTTATTATTTGATATCAAAGCTGCTTCTGTATTAACGGCATTACCATTTTTACTGGGATTATTCAGCTTATTAAATTCAAAAACTGTTGTAGCATATGGACGGATTCAAGCTCTATTGTCTACAGTATTGTTATCTATCGTTTCTGCTCTGGCTATAGGGAATTGGTTTTATTATGGAGTCTACGAACGCCAATTCGATGTTTTTATTTTTGGTCTTGCAGAGGAAGATACTGTAGCCGTACTCAAAACTATTTGGTCCGATTTCCCAATTATTTGGGGATTAATTGCTTTAGCCATAGCAGTAACCCTTTTTTGGAAATGTTTTTCCCAAATTAACAGATACTCTTTTTCTGCTACTACTACAAGCAAAGCAACTTGGGTTGCTATCATAATGATACCTATCTTAATCTTAAGTATTGGTATACGTGGTTCGTTTGGTAAATTCCCTTTACGTCAAACTTCCATGCAAATTTCAACCTTACCGCAAATAAATAAATTAGTTCCCAATGCACTAATTTCTTTAAATTGGGCTTTTGCAGAACATCGAAACAGTAATAATTTTATCGAGGTTACCGATTCAGATGGTATTGAACTGATGAATCGTCTACAAAATCAAAAAGCTGATGCCAATTTAAATCGCTTATTTACACAAACTAATAAAAATTTGATTGTTGAACAACATAAGCCCAACGTTGTATTTGCTGTTATGGAAAGTATGAGCACTCACTTGCTTTCTCTAAATACGCCTGAACGAGATCTATTAGGTGAATTAGATAAACATTGGAAAGAAGATTGGGTTTATTCACGTTTTATCTCTGAGGGTGATGGCACTAGCGACTCACTACACCGTTTTTTTATTCGTAGCCCACGCCTTAACCTTAGCCAATCTGCTGCTAAAAATAAAACTTTTCCTGGAAACATGTTTAAACCATATCTTGATGCAGGATATCGTATTGTGTATATCACTGCCGGTAATGGGGGGTGGCGTGATTTTGATAGTTTTCTGCGTCATTTGGGTGTACATGAAATTATTGATGAAAATGCGATCAAAGCACGCTACCCTGAAGCCCAATCCAGCACATGGGGAGTACCTGATGAATTTATGTTCCGATATGCAGAAGACGAGTTGAAACAAGCAAAAAAAAATAATACCCCCGTATTCGTCATGATGCTATCAGTAACTAATCACCCCCCATATCAATTACCTAAACCTAACCCAACTAAAGATTTTCATCTCACTGAGCAAGAAAAACAGCGACTTTCCAGTCTAGCAACAGGAAAAGAATTGAATGAGATTTTTAACACATTCCGATATAGCAACGACCAACTTGGACGCTTCATTAGTCATACAAAATCTATTGCACCGGATACTATTATTGCTGCAACTGGAGACCATAATATGCGAGCAATCAGTTATCCTGCACCTAATGAAATTGCCCTTGGCCACAGTGTACCATTCTATCTTTATGTTCCACCTACTTACCGCTCCAATGCAGAATATCATCCTGAGCGGGCAGGCTCACATAAAGACATTTTGCCAACGTTATATAATCTTAGCCTATCAGAAATACCTTATTATCAAACCGGTTGTAATTTGACTGCACCTACTGTTGATTCCTCATGGTGTGGCTATGGTTATAATCCTGAAGTTTTAATCACCAAACATGGTTTTTATAATTTAAACAATCAGGAGTTTCATCGTTGGGATAATCAGAGGCTGCAAACAGCAGAAGCTGAAATCAGCCAACCACCTGCTGAAGATATACCTTTTATTGAACGAGGTAGTGTTTACACTCAATTTTTAGATTGGCAAATTAACCGTATTGCAACTACCCATCACTAAGAATACAACTAAATTTTTATACTATCTTAGTAAAATAAAACCGACTTACCCAAACAGGTAAGTCGGTTTTATTCTCAGACAACATTACTGTACTATTTATTAAACCAAGTTCTCCAGCATCCATTTAACGTAACGGCTGACACCTTGTTTTACATCCAAGAATTCTTCTTTATACCCGGCTTCGCGCAGCTTGGTGATATCCGCTTGAGTAAAGCTCTGATATTTGCCTTTAAGTGCATCGGGGAATGGGATATAACGGATAAGTTCTTCTTCAACCAACTCTTTCAAACTCATTTCAGGTTTGCCTTCGGCTGCACGGCAGGCGTTGACGGTTGCGGCGGCAAGTTCGTTAAATTGTTGGCTACGGCCTGTACCGAGATTGAAGATGCCTGAAAGCTCAGAATGGTCGAAGAAGTAAAGGTTAACTTTGGCCACGTCTTCTACGCTGACAAAGTCGCGTGTTTGCTCGCCGTTGCCATAGCCGTCATTGGCGCCAAACAGATTGACATAGCCATGCTCACGGTATTGGTGGAAATGATGGAAGGCGACTGACGCCATACGGCCTTTGTGTTGCTCCTGTAGTCCGTAAACATTGAAGTAGCGGAAGCCGACAACTTGGGCTGTCAGACCTTCCTTCATACGGCGGCGCAACACTTGGTCAAACAAGAATTTAGAGTAGCCATATACATTGAGTGGTTTTTCCAGTTCGCGCTCTTCGCGGAAGATTTCGCCCTTGCCGTACACTGCGGCACTGGAAGCATAAAGGAACGGGATACGTTCATCCTGACACCAGTCCAAGAGGTCGAGCGTGTACTGGTAGTTGTTGTCCATCATGTAAAGGCCGTCATGATTCATGGTATCGGAACATGCACCTTGATGGAAAACGGCTTCAATATCGTCGTAAGGCAGAAGATGGCCGCGCACTTGGCGGATAAATTCGTGTTTATCGAGATAATGGGCAATTTCACACTCGGCAAGGTTTTTAAATTTTTCACCTTTGCTCAAATTGTCGACGGCAACAATGTCGGTAATACCGCGCTGGTTAAGTGCTTTGACGATGTTGCTGCCGATAAAGCCGGCCGCGCCTGTTACGATAATGGTCATAATGAATTTCCTTTATTTTGATTTTTCAGACGGCCTTAAAGAAATCATGCCGTCTGAAAATAAAAACTTGTCTGTCTGGATTATTTTCCAACTCTATTTTCAGACGGCCTTTAGGTTTTAAGGCCGTCTGAAACAGCAATTATTACTCTTCCAATGCCTTAGTCAATTCAGCAAACGAGCAAACAGCCGTACCAAGTTTCGCCACGACAACCCCTGCCGCAGTATTAGCAAGGTGCATGGCTTCAGGCATGGTATAACCAGCGGCCAAACCCAAGCCCACTCCGGCAATAACGGTATCGCCCGCACCGGATACATCATAGACTTCTTGCGCTCGTGTAGGCTGATAAATCGGCTCGCCCTCATTGAACAGGGTCATACCCTCTTCGCTTCGAGTCAACAAAATCGCGGTCAAGTCGAGATGACGGCGCAGGTTTTGGGCTTTTTCGGTCAAATCGTTTTCATTTTTCCAGCTGCCCACCACTTCTTTCAGCTCTGCACGGTTAGGCGTAATCAGCGTAGCGCCGGCATATTTTTCGTAATCATCGCCTTTCGGGTCGATTAAAACAGTTTTACCGGCCTGTTTCGCCCAATCAATCATATCGGAAATATGCGACAAACCGCCCTTGCCGTAATCTGAAAAAATAATGGCATCGTATTCAGGCAACACTTCTCGATATTGATGCTTGATTTGTTCCAACACCTCACGATGAGGCGATTCTTCAAAATCAAGTCGGATAAGCTGCTGATTGCGGGCAACAACGCGTAATTTAACAGTGGTCGCAATTTGCTTGTCGCGCATCAGATAGGAAGAAACGCCGTCTTGCACCATCAATGCGTCTAACGCATCTGCAGCTTCATCATCGCCAGTCACGGACAACAGCCCTACTTTACCGCCCAATGAGGCGATATTGCGCGCAACGTTCGCCGCTCCGCCCGCCCGCTGGTCGATACGGGCGATTTTCGCCACCGGCACAGGGGCTTCAGGAGAAATACGGGACACATCGCCAAACCAATAGCGGTCGAGCATCACATCACCGACAACAAGGACTTTGGCTTGTGCAAAACGGGATTTGAGGGTTTCTTGTTGGAACTTGGTTACCATACTGGCTCCATTAAAATCTCTGTGTAAGGCTTGTTATCAGATTATTGATCTAACAGCCTAAAAATATCTTGAGGCTCATATACCTGCATATGGTTTTTCGAGTACGACGCCTGTTCATGAGATGACAACAACGCCGCTTTCAGCATGGCTTGTGCCAATTTTTCGACAGCAAGCGGACGTTGGCTTTTCAGCATGCTGATGCGGTTGAGTACGCGAAAAATCCGTTCGGCAATTTTCTCACCCAATCGATCGCTATTCGGACGAATCAATAAGGGCGGGCGGAAAATAATAAGGTGCGGAAAATTCAAAGCGATAATTGCTTGTTCCAATTCGCCCTTCATCCGTTGATAAAACAGGCGCGAAGCAGAATTTGCACCGGAAGCAGAAACCAAAACCAAAGCATTGACGCCGTTTTGTCTGGCTGCTTTGGCAAATTCAAGATTCGCCTCATAATCGATTGCCCATTGCGCTTCTTTACTGCCAGCCGCTTTCAGAGTTGTTCCCAAGCAGGCAAACAATACATCGCCCTGCACTTCTTCGCGCCAATCATCAGGCTTAGAAAAATCAATCTGATGGCTATTTAGTTTTTGGTGGGTAAAATCAGGATGTCTGCGACCAAAACAGTCGATAGACCCAACCTCTGAACTGGCTGCAAGCAAAGGCAACAAAGATTTCCCTGTCGCTCCTGTGGCACCAATTACAATCGCCTTCATACTTCAGACGGCCTTAAGCGTTGGCTACTCGATTGACTTCACGCAATACGGCCACCGGATCGGCAGCTTTGGTTACCGGACGACCCATTACCAAATAGGTTGAGCCGGCAGCCAAGGCTTCGGCTGGTGTCATGATGCGGCGTTGGTCGTCATTATTGCCTGCAACGTCCAAGCGGATGCCGGGTGTTACCAAGACAAAATCCTGTCCCAATTCGCGGCGCAGCGGCGCGGCTTCTTGAGCAGAACAGACTACGCCGTCCAAACCTGAGCTTTGCGTCAGTTTTGCCAAACGGATGACTTGCTCTTCGGGAGCGATGTTCAAACCAATTTCTGCCAAATCGCTTTGTTCCATGCTGGTCAACACGGTTACGCCGATCAAGAGCGGCTTGGTTTGATATCCGGCAACGGCTTCTGCTGCGGCTTCCATCATACGGCGGCCACCAGAGGCGTGCATATCGACCATCCAAACGCCCATATCGGCGGCAACTTTACAGGCCTGAGCGACTGTGTGGGGAATATCGTGGTATTTCAAATCGAGGAAAAGTTTGAAACCTTGATTGATTAAGCTTTCTGCCAAACTACGGCCGGTTGCGGTAAACAGCTCTTTGCCGATTTTGATTTGACACAGTGTCGGGTCAAGATTGCGGACAAATCCGAGCGTATCTTTTTCGTTGGCAAAATCGAGGGCGACGATAACGGGAGTACGTTGTTGCTGAGTTTGGAAGTCGGAGATCAAAGGATTCATAAGATGCCTGCGGATAACGGTTATAGCTTCGATTTTAACAGCTTTTGTACACAAAAGGCCGTCTGAAAATATTTTTTCAGACGGCCTTATGATTTTACTTTGGCAAAACTTATTTGCCCAAACCTTTCAATACTTCGGCTTTCACGGCTTCTACCGGTTGAGTGCCGTCAACTTTGATGTATTTAGGCGCGTGTTCGCCTTCCAGTTTGCTGTAAAAATCAACCAAAACTTCGGTTTGCTCGTGGTAAACGGCAAGACGTTTTTTCACGGTTTCTTCTTTGTCGTCGTCGCGTTGAATCAAATCTTCGCCGGTTACGTCGTCTTTGCCTTCGACTTTAGGCGGATTGTAGGTAACGTGGTAAGTACGGCCGGAAGCCAAGTGTACGCGGCGGCCGCTCATGCGGTCGACAATCACGCTGTCAGGCACATCGATTTCAACCACGGCATCCAAATCCACACCGGCTTCAACCATGGCTTCGGCTTGTGCCAATGTGCGTGGGAAACCGTCAAACAGGAAACCGTTTTTGCAGTCGTCTTGGGCAATGCGCTCTTTAACCATGCCGATAATGATGTCATCGCGTACCAAACCGCCTTCATCAATGATTTTTTTTGCTTCCAAACCCAGCGGAGTGCCTGCTTTGATGGCGGCGCGGAGCATGTCGCCGGTAGAAATTTGAGGAATGCCGAATGCAGCAGTGATGAATTGAGCCTGTGTGCCTTTGCCGGCGCCTGGCGCGCCCAACAATAATACTTTCATGATGAGTCCTTTTGGTTGACGGATTTAATGTTCAGATAATTTTACACGGCTTGTGTTTATCGTTCAAAACTTCAGACGGCCTCTTTCTGGCCGAAATGCTTCCATGCATCGTCGTGCATTTCGATAAACCATGAGTCTTCCGGGAATCGCTCTATCGCGTCTTTCAAAGTGGAAAGCAAGTTTTGCGATAAGGCTTTCGCCAAATATTCTTCTTCATTGGCTTCGGCCGCTTTGTCAGGCTGCTGCGCCAAACCGATTGCACGGGTTTGATGGCCATGAGCCAAGTAGTTGAGTGCAATGATTTTTTGTGCCCAAAGCTGCGGAATATCGGGATTATCTTGCAGCAATACTGACAAAATTGATACAGCAACGGTCAAGCGTCCGCCGTTCATACGCAAGTCCAACGACTGATTGGGCGGCAAAGTGCTGAGCATTTCTGCCATGCGGAACCAAAACTCGCCGCTGGCCTGTTCCGGCGCCTCTATTTTAAGCATGTCATAGTTGAATTCTTGTTCGTCATCTCTTACCAGCTTCTCCACGTCGGCAAGCAATTTTTGTTCTTCACGGCTCAAATAGCGGAAATCATTCATGTCTTTTCCTTTCAGACGGCCTTAAGCTTTAAACGCAACACGTACTCTGTCCAAATCTTCCT